>CAYWHF010000194.1:0-5362 GCA_964457695.1 uncultured Methylocapsa sp. | reverse complement strand
CCTGGTTTGGCTGCAGCCGCAGCTTCGTCACGGTGATCAATGTCCACAACACCTTCATCCGAAACGTGAATGTGTTTAACAACCGGAACTTTAATTTCGCAAACGCGCACAATTTGCGCGCGGTGACCACGACTTCTCGCAACAACTTCACGAATGGCGGGCGTATCAACCGCGGCGGTCAACACATTACGCAAGGAAGCTTGAACGGAGCTCGCGTCACGAACTCCGTCGGCATCCATCCGACGCAGCACAGCTCGATGGGTGCTTCCAACTTCAGCGGGCACGTGGCGCGGCCGTCGAACAGCATTCAGAACCGCGCCGTTATGGCGCGCACTGCTCCCGCAGCAGCTGCTTCTCATCAACCTGTTCGCACAATGAACGGCGCGATGAGCGCCGGCCGTTTTGGAAATGCGCAAGCCGGTGGCGCTGCAAGAGCTAACGGCCAGGTTGGCAGTACTGGTGTGCATGGCAATATGAAAACGAACGGGCAGTTCGAAAATCGCCCGGGCAATGCGCCGGCAAATTCCGGAAACTCCGGAATGACTGCGCGCCAGCACGAGCTTTCGCAAAACCGGCCCCCCTCGGCGATGCCGAATGGCAACCGCTCCACGAACGGCCCAGCGAATAGCAACCTCGCACGAGCCGGCAATGGCCGCTCCTGGGAAGCGCAAGGCAACGCCACCGACCGCGGGCGCGCCCCGCAGGGTTTCGGCGATTCCAATCGTCCGTCGAACGCGCCTGCGCAAAACTCGCCGCGCACCATGGGTGACCGCCCAACTCCGGGCGCCTCGAATCCGGGCAGCACTTCACCACATGCCCGCGTGATGAGCGATCGTCCACCGTGGGCAGGCAATGGCGGCGCGCGCAGCAGCAACGGCGTACCGGGATCCTCAGTGCCTAGCTCCAACGGCAATCGCCCGAACTATTCGAATGGCGGACGTTCCTATGAGCCTCCGCAGCGCGGCAACAGCCCGTCCTACGGGAACCGCGGCTACGCGCAGCAGCCTTCCTACACGCCGCGAAGCAATCCTTCGCCGCGCACCTACTCTTCGCCGGGCCGCAGCTATCCAGCTCCGTCTCAGCGCTCGTACTCTCCGCCAAGCCGCAGTTATGGCGGGGGAGGCAGCTACAGCGCTCCGCGCAGTTACGGCGGAGGCGGCTCTTCTCCCCGTAGCTATGGAGGCGGAGGGGGCGGCTACAGCGCCCCGCGCAGTTCCGGTGGCGGAGGCGGAAGTTATCACGGCGGAGGCGGCTACAGCGGTGGCTCTCACTCCAGCGGTGGGGGAGGTGGCCACGTGAGCGGTGGAGGTGGGGGAGGTCACTCGAGCAGCGGAGGTGGAGGTTCGCACGGCGGTGGCGGTGGGCATCCGCACCGGTAATCGCTTCTCGAGAGCAGCAGCTGCTTTAAATCTGCTTGCCCGAGCTTCGATCTAAAGGGTTGCTGCTTTTCGCTGCAAGTTCGTTCTGCGGTGAATCTTGCAAAGAATCAAGAAGCCCGTCAGGAGAATTCCTGGCGGGCTTTTCGTTTTTCAGCAAATCGTTTACGTTGCCACCATTTCCAGAATCGAATAGGGACTCATGGTCTCCATCTGGCGCTGCAATCGCAGGCCGCATTTTGAAGCCAACGAGGAGTATTCCTCATGAGTCCGCTCCATCCCTCCGGGGATCGCCATCATAATGATGTCCAGTTCCTTGGAGAGATGCGGCCCCGGCGCGTGCGGAACGACCGTCTCGATGAGCAGCACTCGCGCCTGTGCCGGCATAGCGCGCCGGATTGCGGACAAAATTTTGATGGATTCCGCATCGGGCCAGTCGTGAATGATGTTCATCAGCAAATACGCATCCGCTTTGGGCATAGCGTCAGTGAAAAAATTGCCGCCGACTACCGTGAGCTTCTCCTCATTCTCCCGCGCGACATCCGCCACCACATGCGGTTGATCAAACAGGATTCCCTGCGTCTTCGGCGAACTCTTCAGGATGGCTCGCAGCAAGTGGCCGCGTCCGCCAGCGATGTCGGCGATGGTGGCGAATTGCGAGAAATCATAGGCGGGCAGTATGGCGGCGATGTCGCTGTGCGATTTTGAAGTCATGGCCGCGTCGAAAATGCGGCTTTCCTCCGGGTGCGTGGCCATATAGGCGAACACGCCCTCCGGACGCCGCTTTGCAAACGCGCATTCGCCCGTGCGCAACGAATGTTCCAGATCCTCGAACGCACTCCAGAACGCCGGAAGCCCGAGCATGCGCACATAATCGCGCAGAGATTGAGGATGGTCGGAGCGGAGGTAGCGCGACGCCTCAGTGTGATGCCACGCTCCATCTCTCCACTCGAAGATTCCCATCGAAGCTAGCAGCCGCAACACGCGGTACAAGGCTTGCGGCTGCGTCCCGGTGGTTTTGGCAATCGCCTCGGTCGATTGCGGCCGGTCGCCGATGGCGTCGGCCACTCCTAACTGTGCGACGACGTGCAGACACCGCGACGTCCAGGACGCGTTAGTGAGTTGCATGAGTTGAATGTTGGCGGGGCTTGGTGCGGCCGCGCTGGGCGCAGTGCTGGCATTCATGTTTCTCTCCTCGGAAAAACGTAGGGGATCAGTGGCGCGATTATAGCCCAAAGACTGGTGTACAGGGCAATCTCATGCACCCGCCATGACGGCACGCGCATCGAATCGCGCAGGAGGGAGTCCCATGAAAGCAGCAGTCGTACCCGCGAAGAGCAGTTCCTGGCAAATCCAAGATGTTCCCCAGCCTCAACCCGGCCCCGGCCAAGTTCTAGTCAAGATGCAAGCGAGCGGCATCTGCTATACCGATGTGCACCAAACCCTCGGACATCTCCCGGGATCATTTCCCCGAATCCTCGGTCACGAGCCGGTCGGCGAAATTGTTGCCGTTGCTCCCGACGTCAACACGCGCAAGGTGGGCGATCGCGTCGGCACCGCCTGGATTCAATCTACTTGCGGACGCTGCGAATGGTGCCAGCGCGGCCGCAGGCAGTTCTGTCCTTACCTGAAGGGCACGGGCGGGGAAGCGCAGGGCGGTCACGCCGAGTTCATGCCCATGAACGCCGACACCACTTATCTGATTCCCGACAAAGTTTCATTCGAGCAAGCGGCGCCGATTTTCTGCGCCGGGTACACGGTCTATAGCGGGCTCCGCTGGGCAGATCCGCAGCCGCACGAGCGCGTGGCGGTGCTCGGCATCGGCGGCCTTGGTCACCTCGCAGTGCAATACGCGAAAGCCACCGGCTTCGAGACCATCGCCGTTTCGCACTCACCCGATAAGGACAAGCTGATCCGCGAGCTCGGCGCGGATGAAATTGTCCGCGACGGAAAAAGCCTGGCCGCAGCGGGCGGCGTGGACGTCATCCTCAGCACTTCCAATTCGACCAAAGCGATGAACGACAGCATTCAAGGGCTGCGCCCAGACGGCCGGCTCGTCACCATGGGCGCGGACGCAGAGCCTCTTTCTGTCCCCCTGATGGACCTGATCGCGAAGCGCATTCGCGTGATTGGCAGCCAGCAAAACGGCCCCGAATATCTCTACGAAGCACTCGACTTCGTGGCGCAGGGAAAAGTGAAAACGATCATCGAGACGTACCCGCTGGCGGAAGCTCCCCAAGCCTATCAGCGCGTGGTGGAGGGCAAAGCCCGCTTCCGCGCCGTCCTCACCATGTAATCTCAGAAACCGGCAACGGCGGAGCTTTCGGTCGCACTCGTTTCAAAGATCGGCAGGAGCTTGGCCATTTCCAAAGCTTGTTTGAAATTCGGGCGAAGGTTGGAAAGCTTGAGCCGTCCGCCTTTCGCCTTGATCTTTCGATGCGCTTCGATCAGCGCGCCAAGGCCCGCACTGTCCACATAGTTGACGTGCTCGAGATTAACGACGATGCGCGTCGCACCCGAGGAAAGAAGATTGTCAACGGTTGTGCGGAACCCGCCGCTCTCGTCTCCCAGTACGAGCCGTCCGTTAAGCGCCAGAAGATAGATGCCGTCCTCTTCGCGTTGCGTGATTTCCAAGGGCACGGTCGCCTCCTCCTGCGCCAGTATGTCGATCAGCGAATCACTCATGATAGCCTCTGGACCTCCGAATACCAAAAGCAAAGGCGCGGAGTTCAAGTGATACTTTCACTCCCCGCACGGTTGATACCCCCACCCACCCCCACTGTTGGAACGCGAACAAAGGAAAGGAGTTGCAAATTGCCACTGTTGGAAGTTGTTGAAAACAAAGAAAGTCGAGATGGGGTGAAAGTGCGACGTGAAAATGGAAAGGGAAAATTGAAAGTGGGGAGGAGCCCCACACCCCGGCAGTTTTGTGAAGGGTGTGAGGCTGGAGCATACGGAACTTTGTAGGCCGCGGCTTTGACGTCCCGGAAGGAGCGACCGGGATGCCCCGCAGCGACGACCGGGGTGCAAAAAACGCGCAAAAGCCAGACACTCGCGGACCAGAGGGCGAGACGCGGCGAGAGAGGGCCATGGGCGTACTAAAGGGCGGGCGGCGAAGAGTCATAGAAGATACTATCATGGAATTACGATTCTGTCAATACCCCAATAAGTGACTGAGGGGAAAGGGTTTAGGGGTGGGGGAAGAGGCTCAAAAGGTCAAGGTTTGAACCGGCGAGTAAGTCCTTTGGATAGTGTGGGATAGCTCGCATGAAAGAAACGTCAAAACCCGCATACTAAAGGCGCAGGGTGCGTCACCCTCTTCTAGGGGTCCGGTCTGTTGACCACTCGCCCGTCTTCGAGGGCTGAGCGCAGCCCCGCGGTCTTCTGCTCTCTCCCATTCTCGCCCAGTCACTCGCCGCTGCCTTTGAGCCCGTTTCCGCGCCGTCTTCACAATGTAATTCTCGGCGCGGGTACAGGCGGTGAGCAGTCCAGGGGTTTAGTGAACAACGCCTCGATTTGTTTTTCATTCAGTCGAACGTATCCACTTAATCTGAGAACGATGGCGATCATAACCTTGTCGTGTGAATTGATACGTCCCTGCAAACTCCGAAAGGGAACCCTCTGCTCGAAGTTCTGCAAGAACCTCAGACAGAGGCTTCTCTTCTTCCGGCGTTGATGCCGTAAAGGTACAAAGCCGTCCGCGTGGATCTCGATCCTCAAATCGAGTGGCCAACGTTTTCAGAACGAAAGCTCGAATGCCACTGTTGTCCATTGGACATGCCGCCTTTCGGCTCAAGGATGACTCACAATCAAGATAAACCTCTGCTTATCGGGTTCAAATGAAATTGTAATCCAGTCGAGGGGAAAGCAACGCTTGTAAGTTCCGCCATCTAAAGTTACAAAAAACTGATTGCACGCACTCACTGTGGCGTCCGCCCCTCCTCTTTGTCCTCCAACCATTTGCCATGCGATACGCTTGCCTAGCA
>CAYWHF010000193.1:0-5383 GCA_964457695.1 uncultured Methylocapsa sp. | reverse complement strand
ACCAGAAAGGGAATCTCTCGAGGACTTCGGGAGAGCTCGTTCCGCGCCCGGGCCAAATATACTCGATGAAGCAGTTTCCGGTTCGAGACTGCATGGCTGCCACCCCTGTTGGGGACGGCAATTAGTCCCAAATGGGCCAAAGTCAAGGACAACGTAGGGAATAATTCGGCGGCCTTTGCGTGCAGCTTTTGCTGAACCCGTATACTGGCGCCTCTGGGCACCGGACCCGACGCTTTGCGGGCTTTGCCGGTCAAGGCCGCTGCTGCCGCGAATAAGTTTAGCTGCCCCTTGCGCCTAAATCATCCGCAGTCCCTTCAAGCTCACATGGCCGTGCTTGCCGATGATCAAATGGTCATGGACCGCGACTTTGAGCGGCTTTCCGACCGCGATGATCTGATGGGTGAGATGGATGTCCTCGGCCGAAGGCTGAGGATCGCCCGAAGGGTGGTTATGCACCAGAATGATTGCCGAGGCGCTGAGTTCGAGCGCGCGGCGCATGATTTCGCGCGGGTAGACCGGGGCATGATCGACGGTGCCGATACCTTGCACCTCGTCGGCAATAAGGTGGTTCTTTTTGTCGAGAAAGAGCACGCGAAACTCTTCGTGATCGAGGAAGGCCATCGTGGTGCGGCAGTAATCGACGACGGCGGAAAAGCTCGAGAGCGACGGGCGGTTTTCGATCGAGGATTTGGCCAGGCGCCTCGCCGCCGCCTCGACGATCTTTAGTTCGACGATCGCGGCGTCGCCTAACCCTTCGATCTCGCGCAAACGCTCGGGCCTAGCCGACACGGTTGCCGCAAAGGAGCCGAAGCGTGCGATGAGAGCCTTGGCGAGCGGTTTGACGTCGCGCCGCGGCATGGCGCGGAAAAGGATGAGCTCAAGAAGCTCATATTCGGCCAAAGCATCGGTGCCGCCCTTGCGGAAGCGCTCACGCAACCGCTCCCGGTGGCCGAGATAATGCGGCGGCGCTGCGGCCTCTTCGCCCTTCGTCATTCGCCGTCCGGTCCGGCAACGCGGTAGGGCGGATGGTGCAGGCCTTTGGGCGAAAACGTAAACACCTCGCAGCCAGCATCTGTCACGCCGATCGAATGTTCGAATTGCGCCGACAAGGAACGGTCGCGGGTGACCGCGGTCCAGCCGTCGGAAAGGATTTTGACATGCGGACGGCCGAGATTGATCATCGGCTCGATGGTAAAGAACATGCCGGGCTTTAAGGGGATGCCTTCGCCGCGCCGCCCATAGTGGAGAATGTTGGGCTCGTCGTGAAACAGGCGGCCCAATCCGTGGCCGCAAAAGTCGCGCACCACGGAACAGCGTTCCGCCTCGGCATATTGCTGGATCGCGGCGCCAATATCGCCGGTCGTGGCACCGGGGCGCACGGCTGCAATGCCCCGCAACAGCGCCTCATAGGTCACCTCGACGAGACGCTGAGCGCGGCGGGGAACTTCGCCCACGAGATACATGCGGCTCGAATCGCCATGCCAGCCGTCGAGGATCAGCGTCACGTCGATATTGAGGATCTCGCCTTCCCTGAGCGGTTTGCGCTCGGGTATTCCGTGGCACACCACATGGTTGATCGAGGTGCAAATGGATTTGCGGTAGCCGCGGTAGTCGAGCGGCGCGGGGTAGGCCTCATGCGCCATCGCGAAATCGAAGACGAGACTATCGAGCGCCTCGGTGGTCGTGCCAGGCCGCACATATTCTGTCAGCAGGTCGAGCGCTTGCGCAGCGAGCTGCCCCGCGCGGCGCATGCCTTCAAAATCCTCCGGGCCATGCAATTTTATATAACCGGGCTTGCGGCCCGTGACTTCAATAGAGCTAACAAATGTCATTGCTTCCGGTCTCGTGCGCCGTTTCTGACCCTTTTACTCAGCTGCCGTCAATGTAAGCCATTGCGGGCTTGGCGCAAGTTCGGATCCGACTCGCGCGGGATCCGGCGCCGGGTGCACTCGCCCAGCCTTGATCGTACCATGAAAATCGGGCAGAAGCCCCGCTGTTGCTTTTGACCAATACCCGACTTCTTTCGCCGCGGGCAATTTTTCATGCCGTCTCCCTTGCGCATCGGCCTTGCTGGTCTCGGCACCGTCGGAACCGCCGTCATCAAGCTCTTGGATCGTCATGCCGGGGCGCTCCAAGGCCGGACGGGCCGCGAGATTGCGATCGCCGGCGTATCGGCCAGACATAGGGAAAAAGATCGCGGGATCAGCCTTGCGCGCTTCGAATGGTTTGACGATTGCGTGGTGCTCGCGCGCTCCCCCGGCATCGATCTTTTTGTCGAGCTGATCGGCGGCTCGGATGGCGCGGCGCTTGCCGCGGCGGAGGCGGCACTCGGCTCGGGCAAATCCTGCGTCACCGCAAACAAGGCGCTATTGGCCAAACACGGCATGAGGCTCGCGGCGCTCGCCGAGGAAAAGGGCGGTGCGCTGTCCTTCGAGGCCTCGGTCGCAGGCGGCATCCCGATTGTCAAAACCTTGCGCGAGGGCCTTGCGGGAAATTCCGTCGAGCGCGTCTACGGCATTTTGAATGGCACCTGCAATTATATTTTGACCCGGATGGAATCGGAGGGGCTCTCCTTCACCGAATGCCTCACGGAGGCGCAGCGGCTCGGTTATGCGGAGGCCGATCCGACTTTCGACATCGGCGGTTTCGATACGGCGCATAAGCTCGCCATTCTGACCTCGCTCGCCTTTGGCACCATCATCGATCCTTCGGCGATCACCGTCGAAGGCATTGAGTCTATTACGCCCGCCGACCTCGAGGCGGCGGCGGAACTCGGCTTTCGAGTCAAATTGCTCGGCGTCGCGCAGCGCACGCCGCTTGGCATCGAGCAGCGCGTGCATCCGACCATGGTCGCAAAATCGACGGCGATTGCGCAAGTCATGGGCGTCACCAATGCGGTGACGATCGACGCCGACGCCGTGCGGGAATTGACCCTCGTTGGCCCCGGCGCTGGGGGCGATGCCACGGCTTCCGCAATCGTCGCCGATATCGCCGATATCGCGCGCGGCGTGCGCTCGGCACCGTTTGGACGGCCGGTGACTTCGCTTGCGCAAGCGCGCCCAGCACCTATGCAGATGCACGAGGGCGGCTATTACATCAGGCTCTCCTTATTTGATCGGCCAGGCGCGGCGGCGGCGATTGCGACGCGCATGGCGGAGAGCGGCATTTCGCTTGAAAGCATCGTGCAGCGCCGCCGCCCCGGCGTTAAAGCCGCGCCGGGCGAGGCAGTGCCCGTGGTTTTGATCACCCATGCAACGCATGAAAAATCCGTCCGCCAGGCGCTCGATGCGTCCATCGCCGACGGATTCTTGGCGGAAAAACCGCAGGTGATCCGGATCGAGCGGGAGTGATTGCTTTGCGAATTGTGGCGCCGCTGCCACACATGTGGCGAATTTTTGTTAGAACGAATTAATTGTAACTAACAGTGGTATATCGATTGTTGCGACGCAGTCCTCTCGCGCCGCCTGCTAGCAGGCCCCGCTGCTGGCACCTGGAGTTCACAGCTAGCAGCGGGGTGCCGGTTTCAGACCTTTGTGCCTAGGCATTTTCTGATTTTGCCTGAAACTGCGTCCGCAGTAGTTGCCGACGTAGACGGCTGAATTACGGCTACGAAATTCAATTTTTCACAATGGTTAAGTCACACAAATAGGATCACTTGACCTGCCGCTTGGCCTTCGCGAGCCTTACGCGGGTTGCGCCGCGGTGCTTGGCGGCCCGCGGCGGCGGCGTCCAGCGCCCTTATCGCCGGCACAATCCCACAATCTGGGCAAGCTGATCTAGTTTAGAATAATTCTAAAAATGTTTCACGTGAAACATTTTGGTAAGGTCGCGGCCCAAAACCTTACAAGGGCGAAGACAAAGGCCTTCCTTCGATCCCGTCAGATTGCTCCATTTTTTGGTGCGATGTGAATCGGGCCGCCGGGCCTCGCCTAGCTGGTCAAGCCCGTTGCCGGAAGTCGTCCTCGATGTAAGATCGGCTGACCAAAACCACCGCGGCATCGAGTGAATAATGCCTGGCCCAAGACTTCCATTGGGGATAGAATTGCGGCCCGGTGGCGATGTGCCTGAGCTTCGTTCAAATTCCAGGGGGGCAAGGCGATGAAACGCTTTATCATAATCTGTGCGATCGTTTTGATGGCGGCGCCAGTGGCGGCATTCGCCCAGGCCGGGTCGACCAGCGGCACGATCGGCAAGCAGGACAAGTCGATTTCAGGCAGCGAGGTCCGCGTACCGGCGCACGCGCGTCGGGCGCATGTTTGGCGCAAACACTATGTCGTAGTGCGAGAACCGCGGGCGCCCCGCGCGCGAAGACACTACGCGACGGCGCGAGTACACCACATTTTGGATAGAAAGGAATCGCTGCCAAGCACTATTCGGCTGGATGAACATTCTTGGGTAGGCAATTTTTTTATCTCATTGCACAAAATCAGCGGTAATGTCTACGAGGGGACGTGGAATCACGGCTTCGCCACGAAATTCACTATTACGAACTGGACCAGGGGTGCCGTTCGGATGGCGCGCAAAGACTATCCTGTTCAGGGTGCGGTCACGGGAACTTACACCGGACAGCGGACCGGCAGCAGCGCTGGCGGCCAGGCAGCAATTTCAAACGGAGTGAATGTCACTTGGCACGCATCATGGTAATGACATGCGCGATCGAGGCTGGGGTTCCTCGTATCTGTCAAGCTTCACGCGAGGACTGCTTACACAAGGCTATTTCCGTTCAGGGACCAATTTGGAAAGCGGATAATGCCAAGTCCTAAGAAGATCGCCTCATATGTGACAGTTTGGATTTGATCCATCGCAAAATATCAGATTTCTCCATTCATCTCACGGCGGAGATTATCGGCGAGGCGGACTCGCTGTTGTCAAGGATGCGAAGCACCGGCTGCGCCGGCGCGAGCGAAGCTCGCGTCCTTGACAACATCGATCCACTCGCCAGACTCGCCGCCAAGAGATGAATAACAAGCTGTGATTTCATCTGGCAGGGCCTGAAATTGCAAGTCCAGGATTGTACGTGCCCAAGAGGGCTTTCACGAGCATCACGAAAGCAGCTGTTGTTTTGGCCCGCCGCAATTTATCGCTAACCGGTTTCTACTTCGCCAGAAAATGCTCTAAGCCGATTCGAGTATCGCGAATACCGCACATAGATTCGAGGCCGCTCAGCGGCGCCGGATATAAAAATTCCGTATAACCCGCATTCCCCGGATGACGCCCTCATTCGCTGCACGGGTGGAGCGGTTCAGCTATAATAATCAGCATATTGCAGGTTGCGTATCGAGGCGGCCATGGCGAACCTGGCGGAGGAATCGCATGGCGAGGTTTTTAGAGTCCGTCCCGAAAGTTTCGACGACAACGCAATTTTCGTCGAGCCTACCAGACT
>CAYWHF010000192.1:3865-5385 GCA_964457695.1 uncultured Methylocapsa sp. | reverse complement strand
CGATCGCGCGATCGGCGCTACAGGCTCTGCACAAACATGGGGTGAGGCTCAACCCGCTTCTCGCGCGAATGCCAATGCAGCTCGAGATCGCCGACCTTGAATTGGCGCACCATATCGTTGCGCTCAAACAAGCAGAACATTTGCCATTGATGCAAGAACGGTTTTCCTCGTGGTTGCGATTGGCTGGTTCTGACCGCATTGAATACTGGCACGTCGACGATACGGACCGCATGGCGCCCGGCGACGCGCTTCCTTTGATTGCCAGGGACGTTCATGGCTTGATGAAGCGGCTCGCCGGCGAAAACCAAAAAAGCAAGGCCGGAGCCGCGTGAAGCATTTAGAACTCAATTCGGCGACCACCGCGCGTCCAGGACTCGCGAAACCCAGTTGGGATTTCGCGCCAACTGGCAATTTGGTGGTTACCACAATGGCGCAGTTGCCTTCGGCGTTCACATGTTTTTATGCGCGAAGCACACCGCGTTCGATCTGATCCGCTTCAATCGATTCGAAGAGCGCCTTAAAATTGCCTTCGCCAAAACCCTCGTCGCCCTTGCGTTGGATAAATTCGAAGAAGATCGGCCCGATCACGGTCTTGGAAAAGATCTGCAGCAGGAGTTTGGGCGCCGCGCCCTCGACGACTTCGCCATCGATGAGAATTCCGCTATCCCGCAGGAGCTCTAACGGCTCATCATGGCCAGGAAGCCGCGCGGCAATTCTTCGGTAGTAGGAATCGGGCGGCGGCGGCATAAATGCCAGGCCGTTCGCGCGCAACCGTTTCACGCTGGCATAAATATCCTTGCAGCCGCAGGCGATATGTTGAATGCCCTCGCCCTTATATTGATGCAGAAATTCCTCGATCTGACTCTTGTCGTCGGCAGATTCGTTTAAAGGAATACGGATTTTTCCGCAGGGGCTCGTAAGTGCCCGCGAATAAAGCCCGGTAAATTTCCCGGAAATGTCGAAAAAGCGGATTTGACGGAAATTGAAGAGATTTTGATAGAAGTGATACCAGCGGTCCATGGCGCCGCGAAATACATTGTTGGTCAAGTGATCGATATAAAAGAGGCCGCAACCGGCCGGGGCGGGATCGCGCTCGAAGACCCAATCGAATTCGGCGTCATAGGGCGAACGCTTGGCGCCAAAATTGTCGATGAAATAAATCAGGCTGCCGCCGATGCCGAGGATTGCCGGCGCGTCAACCGTCTTGGCGCCGTTCTCGCCATTGTAAGGCTGCGCGCCGCGTTCCAGCGCGTGGGCAAAGGCGTGCTTGGCGTCGACGACGCGCCAAGCCATCGCGGACGCGCAGGGACCATGCAAGTCAACAAATCGTCCGCCAAAACTCTGCCGTTCGGCGTTGAGGATGTAGTTGACCGTCCCTTGCCGGTAAAGCTCAATGGAGCGCGATTTGTGCTTCGCCACAAGCACGAAACCCATCTCTTCGAACAAGGTTTTGAGCATGCCCGGGTCGGGATGGGCGAATTCCACGAATTCAAATCCGTCGGTGCCGGCCGGGTTTTCGG
>CAYWHF010000192.1:0-3765 GCA_964457695.1 uncultured Methylocapsa sp. | reverse complement strand
TCGGGATGGGCGAATTCCACGAATTCAAATCCGTCGGTGCCGGCCGGGTTTTCGGCGCTGATTTTGGCCGGCGGCGCATCATGCGGGAACGGGCCCATGGCTCTCCTCGTCGATTTTATTCGCTAATAAATATAGCGCGAAAACCACCGCAGGTCCGTGTATAATAACGGCGTTCAGGACATCCGATGCACGGATTGTGTGAGAAATGCCCGAGGTGCAAGAAATAAGTGCGCTTGATCCATTCGACCTCAAACTCCTTTCGGCACTCGAGGCCGATGGGCGTCTGACCAATGCCGAGCTTGGCGAGAAGATCGGCCTCTCCGCCTCGCAATGTTCGAGGCGCCGCATCAGGCTCGAGGAAAGCGGGATCATCGAAGGCTATCACGCGCGGCTGAACAGTGCGCGGCTGGGGATCGGCCTTCGCGCTTTTGTCCAGGTGAGCCTTTCCCCTCATTCGAAGGAAAATGCAAAATCATTTCGAGATTTGGTGAATGGAATCGCTGAAATACAGGAAGCCTATGCGCTCACCGGCGACACCGACTATCTATTGAAGGTTGTTGCAGCCGACTTGGCCGGGCTCGCCCATGTCATCAACGATATGATCTTGCCCCACGCGAGCGTCGCGCATGTGAGATCCTCGATCGTGTTGGACAAGCTCAAGGACAGCCACCGACTGCCGCTCAAGGCAGCCATGCCGCGTCTTTGATTGACTTGACTATGTCTGCCCGGAAATCAAAAGCTCCGCGCCGGTGATCGCTACGGCATCGTCCGACAAAAGGAACAAAATGGCCTTGGCGATATCTTCCGGCTTCACCCAGCGCGAAAAATCCGCTTTCGGCATGTCCGCGCGGTTTCGCGGCGTATCGATGATCGTGGGCAGCACTGCGTTGACGCGGACGCCCGCTTTCTTTTCTTCTTCCGCGAGGCTTTCGGTCAACCGCAACACGCCTGCTTTCGAGGCGGCATAAGCGCCCATTCCCGCGCCGGCTTTTTTAGCGGGTGCCGAGCCCACATTAACTATGGCGCCATGCGACGCGCGCAGGTGAGGCAGGGCCGCCTTCGTTGCGTTGACGGCGGTCAAAAGGTTCATGCGGAAGAGATCGCTCCAGCCGGAAAGATCGCCATCGGCGAGCGTCTGCCAGCGAAAACCGCCCGCAACATTGGCGAGTCCGTCGATTTTTTTGAAGCGCCCAGCAACCGCGTCAATGGCCTGTTTGGTCGCGGCAAAATCCGTCAAATCGATCCCGCCAAGCGCCATAAGGCGGTCCCGCGCGGGAATCTTGTCTACTGGTTCGCGCCCAGGAATGGCCACAAAGGCTCCGTCCCCGAGCGCCGCCTCCGCCACTGCGCGCCCAAGCACGCCGAACCCCCCGGTCACAACGATAACCTTGTCCCGCATGGTCCCTTTCCTCCTCGGTTAGCTGCGGCTAATCGTTAGGCCGCGCCTTGCTGCAAGCGTCCGCCGCTGTTGGCATATTCTTGCGTACCTTGCGTAAAAACCTTATCGCCTGGCTCGATCGCGGCGATCGGAATATCCGGCATGCGTGCGAATTTGGCGTAGAGGGGACCAAAATCCGTTCCCGTTGTGACGTCGAGCAGATATTTGAGCGACGGAATCACGAAATAGACCTGCTGGAAATCGTCGATGCGGTAAAGCGTGCGCATCACCCGCTCAAGATCGAACCCTATGCGGTTGGGCGACGGCGAGTCGAGCGCGAAAATCGACTCCGTTTTCGACGACACGATGCCGGCGCCATAAATCCGCAAGCCGTCGGGGGTCTCCATAAGCCCGAATTCGACCGTGTACCAATAAAGCCTTGCGAGGTTTTGCAGATGCCCGAGCGAAAGCGCCCTTTGCCCACCCTTCCCATAAGCTTGCATGTAATCGGCAAAGACCGGGTCGGTCAGCATCGGCACATGGCCGAAGACATCATGAAAAATGTCCGGCTCCTCCAAATAGTCCAGCTCATCGGCGCTGCGGATGAAATTGCCGGCCGGAAAGCGGCGGTTTGCGAGATGATCAAAGAATATGCCGTCGGGCACGAGGCCGGGTACCGCGACGATCGTCCATCCCGTCAGCGCCGAAAGTTTTTTGTTCAAGAGAGCAAAGTCGGGGATGCCTTCACCATGTAGATCGAGCGCATAGAGGCCGCGAAGAAAAGCGTCGCAGGCTCGGCCCGGCAACACCTCGGTTTGGCGCTCGTAAAGTGTCACCCAGGTGCGATGCTCAGCTTCGGTATAGCGCTCAAACCGCTGAGGAATGGTCCAATCAGGGCTCGCGCCTCGGGGAAGATCAGTCTCGAGAACTTCCACGGCCTTCTTCCTTCGCGGTTGGATTTTGTTTGATATATGGTCCTGCCGCGGGAGCTTGGTAGCCCCGCGCGCCCGCAAGCCGAACCGCGCCCCCCGGTTAGTTGAGAAAAATTTCGCTCGAAAGAGCCGGCACCGTGACAATGGCCGCAGGTATGAGCAGGCCGAGCCAAGGAAGTTCCGCGACTGTGCTTTTGGACCGCAGCGGGGTCACCATTACGCGCAAGCTTTGGCGCGGGCCGAGGCAAATCGACATTTCTCCGCCAGGAGCATGCGGCGTGAGGACCTTTGGCGCGCAAGAGGCGATCAACCCCTGTATCGCGTCCAAGCCATCGGTGCTGTGAAGGCAGCCGGCTTTGACGGTAAGGCCGCGACCGGAGCCGAGCAGCTGCCGGGCCGCCGCATTGGCATATAAAAGCCGTGCTGTGCCATCCACCAGCATGACGCCACGGGGCAAGTGCTCGAGCCGCTCGGGCGCCGTGTCCTGGTCGAGATCGCGCAATTTCAGTTCGCGATGGAAACAGATGGCGCGGTTGATATGCTTGACGGCAGTCGTAAAGACACGAATCTGCTCGCTCGTTATCTCTTCTTTCCCGGCCGGGTTTGAGGCGAACAGCAAGGTCGAAATCTGGTTCTCGGAGCGTAAGTTGGAACAAAGCATCGCTATTTGGAACTGAGCCGGGCGATACCATTCATTGAAGAATTTGGTGGCGCATAGCTCTTGCCGTGGCAGCAAGCCCTCTAGCGTAACGACTTCGCAGGCGGGTGTTTGGACCAGCCGGGGCAAAACCGGATTGCGGAAGGCCCAATAGTCCTGAAAGTTCGATTCCATTACCGGGTCGGTCCGCGGCGCGATCGAATCGAATTTCACTGCGCGGTGGTCCAGCGCGGTCAACGCAACCTGTCCGGACCCCATCGTGTCTCCAATCTTAATCAATGCGCGCGCCCAGAGAGTGTCGTCGAGCACGGACTCATAAATGAGACTGACGCCAGCGTTTAGATTTTCTTCGGTTCCCATTGCTGTAACTGCTCTTGCTTCCCGAATTTTTTCACGAAACTGATTGCCGTGCCGCCTTGTGGTGCCGATCATTTCGCAGCTGGCCAATCCTTCCCGGCAAGGCGAGCCGCACTTGTTAAAGTATGACCGGAACCCGCGTTCCGCGAGGTATCGTCCTCGATCAGCAAGCGGACGAGTTCGGCCTGCCTTCGGGTTCCTGTTTTTGCAAAAATATTGGCCAAATAGGTTTTGGCGGTCATCTCTGAGATGTTGCATCGCCTCGCTGCGGCCGCGCGGCCGTCGCCCTTGAGAATTTCCGTAGCCAGCGCTGCTTCTTTACCGGTGAGCTTGTAGCGTTGGCACAGCTCGGAGTGCCGCTGCCGCGCAACCGAATCGGGGTCACTCATCCGGACCAAAGCAACAGGTACCCCAACCCAGCACCAGGGACTCGCCGCCAC
>CAYWHF010000191.1:1102-5394 GCA_964457695.1 uncultured Methylocapsa sp. | reverse complement strand
AGGTTCAAAGACATCCGTATCGTGGGCGGGTGCAACAAAATTGGGGTCGAAGAACGTTCCCGGACTAGCAGCTGTGTTTAGGGCATTCGCGTTCTGGGAAGCCAAGATCAAATCATAGAGAATTCTGTGGACTTGGCTTCCCTGGGCACCCCAGGCACCTTCGCAAGTATCTTTATCTCCGGTTCTGTCACCAGCGCGGGATCCAATGTCATCGCGAGGAACGAAGTTATTGGTTCGGCCTATGGAATCTTCGTGGGGGAACCGGGGGCCCCGTCCAACAATAATGTGATTGCGTTTAACAACGCGTCGGGAAATAACTTTGCAGGAATAGTGATCCGGCCAGGTTCTAGGGGAAACAAAATTTTCGCGAACCAGGCACTCGGGAATGCGAGCCCCGTCTTTGCTTTTGACATCGTCGATCAAAATTCCCCAGACACGAACACTTTTAACAGCAATCTCTGCGAGACGTCTTCAGTCGGTACGTCCATTCCCGGGACAAATATTTGCGGCCTGCCGGACATCTCGGGCCATCAGCCTCCCTGGGAAGAATGGTAGACGTGAGCACGGCCACTTCCCTCTAAGCAATTAAGCGCTAGCTTTTAGAGCGCCCTTGCGTTCTTCCAAAAGTGGGGCGTTTTGCGACCATAGCGGACCGCTACCGCGCGAGCCGGGTGCCGCCATTGGAGGGTGAGCTGCCGGCTACCTTTGCGACAATTATCTGGGCGCAGGAGATAAACCCATAGGCGTCAATTTTTTCCAACACATATTCGCCGTCGCCTTTGGTTAGTCTAAATTGCCCCTCGGGCAATCGCCAAAGTGTCATTTCAATTCCGGCCGGGGGCTCTTTGCCGTGATAGATCGGGGCGACGATCCAAGCTGGCGCATCGTTACGCGCGCAAAGCTGCTTCACCGAAGCTAACGACAATTCGGGCCGGTCCGCGCTCTTGGGTTCGCTCCATGGCGAGAAAGTTTTTTGATCCGCCAGCCTCATGCTCATCAAAGCTTGCGTGCGGCTCTGCCATTTGTTGGCAAGGGCATGCGAAAAGATGATCGGGATGCCCTGGAGCGGCGAAGCCCATTGTGGCCGGCCGAGCATAAACCAAGCTTCGTCCATACCATCGATCCAGAGCACCTCGCCTTGCTGGCGGTTGATCAGCTTCACGATTTCGGCTGGCGGGCGGCTCGTTTCCAGCATGCGTTGGCCGGGAGACCGGTGATCCCAAACGAGAACTGCCACGGCTCCCAGAAGAAGCGCAATACCCGTCTTAAACCCGGGATAGATTTGCGGCTTGACGATTACAAAATAAGCCGCAAGGCTACAAATCGGAAGGGGAAGGAGATACTTCATCAAGAAATATAGAGGCGTGCCGTAGCCAGCGGGCGCGTCGATGGCAAAGTGCCATGGATAGGCAAAGACGCGGAACTGCCAAACCGCGCTCACAGCAAGGGTGAAGACCCATATGCCGGGGACAAATCGGGCTTTAAGCAAAGCCTCAAACCGTTTTTCGCCAAAATAGAGATAGAGCGCCAAGATCGCGGCGGATGCGGCAACCTCGATCTGGGTGATGAATGACCAGGCAAGCACCAATAGGGCGAGCACAATGCGCGAGCCTGGCCCGCGCGGCCACAATTTGAGGGCGCAGACGCCCAAGGCCATCGCTCCGGCGGCGGACAACGGCCAGGCTGTGCGCCACAGCTGCGCCTGAACGATCAGCAGAGACGAAAGCCAATCGCCAAAAATTATCGAGGCCGCAAGGCCGCAAAAACCTACGAGGATAATGGCGGAAAAAATTCTCCGGATGCGGCCTTGCTGCAGGTGTGCCGCGATGGCGATCGTCGCTGCCTGGACGATGGGCGGGGAAAAAGACTCGATCGACCAACGGCTTGGGAACAGAAAGAAACTCCGGGCTTCGTATAATAAGCTCCGCAACGACGGATCGGTGTGCGCGAAGAGCCGGTCCACTATTGGCAGGCCATACGCGCCTCCCAGAAACAACGCGGCAAGACCAAGAATGCCGATGAAAAACCAGCGCCTGTTTTCAACGCCGCGCACAATGACGAAGACACCAAGACCAGGCAATGCCATGATGGGATGTATGATGCCCGCCGCGATGAGGCAGCAAATCGAGAGGCCACTGTGGCCGCGCGCGAGCGCGGCAAAAGAGACGAGCACAAAGGCCTCGGAAAAAGGGCGCGGAATAGCAAGAGGTTCGGCAAAGCCAAGTGTATATGGCGCGCCATAAGATGCGGGCAGAACGGCGGTAAAGATTAACAAAACCCAAACCGCGCCGCCGGTCACGAGCGGCCGCGCAAAGGCAGTGGCCGCGCAAAACCAAGCGAGCACTGCGGTTATCGCCAGCGCTTTGGCGGCGAGAGCCGGTCCCCAAAACGCAACAAGCGCTTTCGCCGCGAAGCGAAAAACGCTAAAGCCAAATTGCCCGTCGTGAACGAACATCAAATCGCGGCCGACCCCATTTGGGTCGAGATCCGCGAGCGCGCGCCCGATGTAGACGTATGCGTCTTGCAAAATACCCTGGTAGGGACGGCTCAATAGAAAAATGCTCAGGGCGATTAACGGAATAGTCCATGAATTTTGCCCTGAGATGCGGAACGGCAAGGTAAAGAGGTATCTCATGCCAACGAGCGGGGGCTGCCTTCCCGGCGGCGATTGCAACGAATCGCGGCAAGAAGAGAGAGTTGCGCGCATAGGTTCGGTCATGTGTTCACGCCACCTTCTGCGGCACGAGTCTTGTGCTTTGAAGGGCCTCTCTCGCGCCTGAGATACCCGCCTCGCAGTAGTCAGCGTCTTCGTTGACTCGCCACACGTCATAGAGCGTCCGGCCAGCCAAAATATTTTCGGCGGTCAGCATGCCCGTCATCATCGCATGGTCCTGATTGTTGTATTTGTGCATTCCGTTACGGCCGACGAGATGAAGAGCGGGAAATCTTGTCTGCAGCTCGAACCGGATCATGCGGACATTGTCGAGATAGCTTTCGTCGTAAACAGGATAGGCCTTCTTCTGGCGCACGACGCAAGCATCGGTAATCTCTTCGCCGCGCATCAAGCGGATCGCTTCGATTTCTCTTTTCGCAAGGGCAACGAGATCCGCGTCCGTCATGCTCCAGAGCTCATCGCCCTCGCTGCAAAAATATTCAAGACCGAGGCAAGCCGACTCTGCGTCCGGGATCATTTCCGGCGACCAGGAACGGAAATTTTGGACCCTGCCGACTTTGACCTTCGGATCGTGGATATAGATCCAATTGTCGGGCCATTCGCATTTCGGCTTGCCGATCAAGACTACGGTCATAAAGTCCCGGTATTTGAGCGCCCGCGCGTGAAAGAGCGTCATAGGAGACGGGCTGAGCGCGGAAATGAGTTCCCGGATTGGGGCCGATGAGACGACGTGGCGGGATTTAAAAATTTCGGTGGCGCCGCCGCTGCTCCGCGCCTCCACGGTCCAAAGTTTCTGTCCGGGATCGAACATGAGCTTCTCGCACCGGCGGTCCATGACAATGCGGCCGCCAAGCCCCTTGATTTTTCTGGCCGCCGCCTCCCACATCATGCCAGGGCCGCGTCGTGGATAACGGAAGGATTCGATAAGCGTTTTGGCGTTGCTGTCGGAGCCGCGCTTCAGTCCTAATGAGCGCCGCAAGCCATCGGTCAGCGCCTTGAAAAAATTTAGCCCCTTGATCCGCTGGGCTGCCCAATCGGCCGAGATCTCGTCGCAATCCATTCCCCAAACCTTTTCGGTATAGGTCTTGAAGAAGATCGAATAGAGACGTTCGCCAAACTCATTGCGCATCCATTGATGGAAAGTCTTCGGGTTTTTGATCGGAAAGACGCGGGCATAGGCATAGGAGGCAAAGCAGGCCGCGCTCTGCCAAAGTCCCAAATTACGCAAGGCCTCGAAAGCCTTTAGCGGATAGGCGTAGAATTTACCGCCATAATAAATGCGCGAGAGCCTCGGGCGCGTAAGGAAATCGTGCGGAAGAATCTCGTTCCATAGCTCAACGATCTCGCGCGACTTTGAAAAAAAACGGTGGCCGCCAACATCAAACAAAAAGCCCTTATAGGAAACCGTCCGGCTGATGCCGCCGACGTAATCTTTGTCCTGCTCGATCACGGCCACGTTATGGCCCGCCTTGGAAAGCCGATAGGCGGTGGTTAGTCCGGCCGGGCCGGCCCCAATAATTAAAGTGTCAATCGTCTCCACCAGGCTCTCCATGCCAGCATTGCCGCATGGAAGATAAGATTTGAAGGTTAATTCATGGCAATCAGAAAAGGAACAAGA
>CAYWHF010000191.1:0-1092 GCA_964457695.1 uncultured Methylocapsa sp. | reverse complement strand
TGGGGGGAAATGAATTGGATTTGGTCATAAGCGACCTGGGATTGCCGGATGGAAGGGGAAAGTTGAAGGTTAAGTCCTGGCCATCAGAATAGGAACAAGTTTATCGAGCACCCTTTTGAGCATACGTGAGTCATGGCGTTTTTGTCAAACTGCAATTTAGTTGAAAATCACTTTAAATGTTATGTGGTTTAGCGATCGAATATTTAAAATAATGGTAATTCCTGCCAGGCCTGCCGCTAACGTTTTTTCGCACGGATCCTTTGAGCGGCACCACGGACTGGGCCACTTTGCGCGAAATTTCGCGCAATTTGGTCTACAAGGCCACGGGCCCGGGAATCCAATCACCGGGCGCCGCGAGTGAGGTCGCGCGTGATCCGTTTTGAAAATGTCGGCTTGCGTTATGGGATGGGAGCGGAAATCCTAAAGGATATTAGCTTTTCCATCACGCCGCAGTCTTTTCAGTTTTTGACCGGACCGTCTGGCGCCGGCAAAACCACGCTCTTGCGGCTTATCCTTTTGTTCTTGCGGCCGACGCGCGGGGTCATCAGCCTTTTTGGCGCCGATGCGTTATTGCTCGACAAAGCGGCGATCACCAATCTGCGGCGCCGGATCGGCGTCGTGTTTCAAGATTTCCGCTTGCTCGATCATTTGACAGCCTATGAAAATGTCGCCCTTCCGCTTCGGGTGCGCGGCCTCGATGAGTTCAGCTATCGGGCCGAAGTGACCGAGCTTTTGCAATGGGTCGGACTTGGCGAACGCATGCATTTGCTCCCGCCGGTATTATCCGGCGGCGAAAAGCAGCGCGCGGCCATTGCCCGCGCGCTCATCGTCCGGCCGGAGCTTTTGCTTGCCGACGAGCCAACCGGAAATGTCGATCCGACCCTTGCCCGCAGACTGCTGCGGCTCTTCACGGAACTTCACAAATCGGGAACGGCGGTGGTAATTGCGACGCACGATCTTGGCCTGATGGACCAGTTCGACAACGCCCGCCGGCTGGTCCTTGGCGATGGCCGTCTGCACGTTTACGATTGAAGCATGCGTTGCGAGATGCTTTTGACATGCGCGGCCAAACAGCGGGGGAGGGAAGGCGGT
>CAYWHF010000190.1:0-5419 GCA_964457695.1 uncultured Methylocapsa sp. | reverse complement strand
GTGAGCGCTTCCCGGTGCCGGTGCTCGTCTCGTCGGCGGAGACCGTTCGCCGCTGGCCTGGCGCGCCACATCAAAAATTTCCTTGGACGGCGCTCTTTGCCGGATTGGACAAGGTGTTGCGCTTGCTCGAGCCCTTTTTCCCCAAGGCCTTGCGCAACCGCGCCATCGCCAAAGCCGTCGAATTCGTCGAACAAAGACTCAATGGCGAGGACGGACTTGGCGCGATCTATCCGGCGATAGCTTATTCGGCCATAATGTTTGACGCGCTCGGCTGCGAGCGGCACGATCCGCGGATCGTCCAAGCGCTGAATGCCATCGAAAAGCTGCTGGTGCTGCATGCGGACGAAGCCTATTGCCAGCCCTGCGTTTCGCCGGTCTGGGACACGGCCCTTGCCTGTCATGCGCTGATGGAAACGTGCGGGGAGGCTGTGACAGAACCTGTCCGCGCCGGCCTTGCCTGGCTTAAACCGCTCCAAATCACGAATGTCGCCGGCGATTGGGCCGTCCAAAAACCCAATGTCCGGCCGGGCGGCTGGGCGTTTCAATACGCCAATGCCTATTATCCCGATGTCGACGACACCGCCGTCGTCGCGATGGCAATGGACCGCTTTGCCGCGCATGGGGGAGAATTTGCCCAGGCGGTCGCAAGAGGCAGAGAATGGATCGAAGGCTTGCAAAGCGCCAACGGCGGCTGGGGAGCCTTCGATGCCGGCAATGATTACGAATATTTAAACTATATTCCCTTTGCCGACCATGGAGCCCTGCTCGATCCGCCGACCGCGGATGTCACGGCCCGTTGCGTTTCGCTGTTGGGCCAGCTCGGCGAGACCCCGGACAGCAGTCGCATCGTCGCAAGAGGCGTCGATTACTTGCTCAGGGCGCAAGAAAAAGATGGCAGCTGGTTTGGCCGCTGGGGGATGAATTACATTTATGGAACTTGGTCAGTACTCAGTGCCTTAAAAGCGACAAATTTTGATCTAGGCAACACGGTCGTGCAAAAAGCCGTTGCCTGGCTCAAAACCATCCAAAATGCCGATGCCGGTTGGGGAGAGGGCGGCGAGAGTTATGCGCTTGACTATGCCGGCTACCGGCACGCACAGAGCACGCCTTCGCAAACGGCATGGGCATTGCTTGGATTGATGGCCGCCGGTATGGTGGATGATGCGGCCGTTGAGTCGGGAATAAATTATCTGGCCCGGACCCAGGGGGAGGACGGATTTTGGAAGGAAGAGCGTTTTACCGCGACCGGTTTTCCCCGGGTGTTTTTTCTGCGCTATCATGGCTATTCGAAGTTCTTTCCCCTCTGGGCGATGGCGCGCTACCGCAATCTCAAAACAGGAAACAGCCCCCCGATCCTGATAGGGATGTAGGGGGGGTACCTGTTATCGCCGTGACCGGCCTCAAAACGGAAGCAAGAATTGCTGCCGGGCCAGGCATCGTGACCCTCTCGGGCTGCGGGGACGTCTTCGGTCTTGCGCAAAGAATTGAAGCCGCTGCCGCGCACGGGGCATCTGCCCTTATCAGTTTTGGCGTTGCGGGCGGCTTGGCCGCCGGTCTCGCCCCGGGGACGAAGCTCGTCGCGCGCACGGTCATTGCCGAGGACGGCGCGCGCTATTCGACCGATCCGGTTTGGTCGAAGAGACTTTCCGCCATGCTTAGCGGCGCGATGACTGCCGACATAGCCGGCATCGATTTGCCGGTCTCTGGAATTGCCGAAAGGCGCGCCCTCTATCTCAAGACGGGTGCGCTCGCCGCAGATACGGAATCCCATGTCGCGGCCAGGGTTGCCGCCGCTTATCGGGTGCCCTTTGCAGCTTTTCGAGTTGTCGCCGACCCGGCTTACCGGCAGCTTCCGCACGCTGCCTTGGTGGCGATCAGGCCGGATGGCTCGCTTGCATTTGGTGCAATCCTCGGCTCGCTCGTCAAAAATCCCCGCCAGGTCCCGCAGCTCATGCGAACCGCCGATGATGCGCGCGCGGCCTTCGTGGCTCTATTCCGCGGCCGAAAAATGCTCGCTGGCCGCCTCGGCTTCTCTGATTTCCGCGAGTTTCTGCTCGACGTGCCGGTTGAAGACCCAGTCGGCGGGCCGCTGCCTGTCTAACGGAATTTCAGGCGCCATCGGGCCATCACTGCGAATACCCCGCAAGGCTAAGCCGAGAGCCCGCCATGGTTGGCTAAAAGCGTCTTGGACCGCGGTTGCCTCATAGCCGCAATGGACCATGCAATCCGCGCATTTTTCATAATTGCCGGTGCCATATGAGTCCCAAGCGGTCTCCTCCATCAACGCCTCAAAAGTGGCGGCATAACCTTCGCCAAGCAAGTAACAAGGCCGCTGCCAGCCAAAGATCGTGCGCGT
The DNA here is from genome assembly GCA_964457695.1 of uncultured Methylocapsa sp. Lineage (GTDB taxonomy): Bacteria > Pseudomonadota > Alphaproteobacteria > Rhizobiales > Beijerinckiaceae > Methylocapsa. The sequence goes on along the minus strand of CAYWHF010000190.1, from coordinate 3,063 downwards.
CGGGTTGCCCCACGGCGTGCAGGCATAGGTTCGGTTGCCGGCAAGAAAGTCAAGGAAGAGTTGCGATTGGAAGAAGGGCCAGGCCTTGGCCCCGCGGCCGAGCGCAAAAAGCTGCCGGAACAGAGTCTTGGTTTTCGCGCGGTTCAAAAAATGCTGCTGGTCGGGGGCACGCTCATAGGCATATCCCGGCGACACGGTGATACCTGCAATGCCCAGCGCTGTGACGCTGTCGAAAAACGCTGCAACCCGCCGAGGCTCGGCATTGCTGAAAAGCGTGCAATTGATGGTCACCCGAAATCCACGCTCTTTCGCCAGCTTTAGGGCCTCAATCGCACGTTCGTAAACGCCTGGCTGGCACACCGAAAGATCGTGCGCCTCGGCATCGCCATCGAGATGAATAGACCAGTTGAAATAACGGTTCGGCCGGTACCGGTGGATATTCTTTGCAAGCAACAGCGCATTGGTGCAGACTGTCACGAATTTGCGCCGGGCGATCGCTCCTTTCACAATTTCGGGCAGCTCCTTGTGGAGCAGCGGTTCGCCGCCCGCGATCACCACGACCGGCGCGCCGCATTCGTCAATCGCCGCAAGACAGTCGGCAAGCGGCAGGCGCTGATTGAGAATCTTGTCTGGATAGTCGATCTTTCCGCAACCTGCACAAGCCAGATTGCAGCGGAATAGGGGTTCGAGCATCAATACGAGAGGAAAGCGCTTGCGTCCCGCCAAGCGCTGGCGCGCAACATAGGCGCCGATCTCTATCATTTGCAGAACCGGTATTCCCATGTCTTCTCCCAAATTAGGCGCGACGCACCTTTGTTGATGTCCAAACTTTAATTGCTGAGCTCTGAGGGAAGTTTAAACTCTATATTTTCCGCGACCCCGGGCAAGGTCTCTAATTCCAACGGGCCGAGCTCCGCCAAGGCTTGCAGTACCTCCTCGACAAGAATCTCTGGCGCGGAGGCGCCAGCGGTCAGGCCGATCGTCTCGGCATCGCGCAACGCGGAGAAATCAAGTTCCGACTTATCGGCGATTAAAAACGCAGGAATACTCGCCTCGGAGCCGATTTCACGCAGCCGGTTTGAATTGGAGCTGTTCTTGGCACCAACCACAAGCAATACGTCGACGAGCCTGCTCAACTCCCGGACGGCGGTCTGGCGGTTCTGCGTGGCGTAGCAGATATCCCTTGTCTCCGGTCCGACGATGTCGGCGAATCGGCGCTTCAGTGCGGCGATAATGGCCTTGGTATCATCGACACTCAAGGTCGTCTGCGAAATATAGGCCATTGGGGTGTTTGGCGAAAGGTCGAGATTGGCCACATCGGCTTCAGTTTGCACGAGATAGATGTTCCCTGGAATGCGTCCCATGGTCCCTTCCACCTCGGGATGGCCGGCGTGGCCAATCAGCACAAGGGTCCTGCCTTGTTGCACATAGCGTTGCCCTTGGCTATGAACTTTCGATACCAAGGGACAAGTGGCGTCAAGAACCGGCAGTCCCAGTGCGGCGGCCTCCTCCTCGACGGAGCGGGCCACCCCATGAGCGCTAAAAACCGTGCGCGCGCCAGGCGGCACTTCATCCAGCCGCTCGACAAAACGGGCTCCTTTTGCCTTGAGGCTTTCGACGACATAGCCGTTGTGAACGATTTCGTGGCGAACATAAACGGGCGGCCCGTATTTCTCGAGCGCGCGTTCAACAATGTCAATCGCGCGTACAACTCCGGCACAAAATCCGCGCGGCTGAGCCAATATGACTTTCATGATATTTACCTGGCGGAGGTCGAAGTGACTTGAAAACACGAGAACCTTTTGGGTCCCGCTTGCCAAAGCTGACTTGTAGCTGTCCTGGCACCAATGTCAAACATTTGCCGCCGGTTCTTCACCCAATTGACATTGACCCTTCGCCGCCAAATGTCTAGCGAACCTGGGTCAGACGCAACACCAGCCCCAGCCGAATGCGGCCATTGCGCTGCGGACAGGTTTTTTTTCGTCACCTTTGCTGCCGTCGAACGGCCAGACATCGGCAGGCCATCGTTAAATCCATTCTAACCCCTGTGAGACTGCCATTTATGATTCCAGCTGCTTCCGATCCCATTAAAAGGTCGATCGTAACGATCGTGGCGTTCTGCGGCCGTTTCCGCTGGACCGTTCTGGCCTTGTCAATCCTTTTGACGATCGTTACTGGCAATTATGCCCTTACCCATTTTGCCATCAACACCAATACAAACGATTTTCTTTCCGAAAAGTTACAATGGCGGCGGAACCTTTCCGCGCTGGACAAGGCGTTTCCGCAGCGCGTGGATCAAATCGTCGTCGTCATCGATGGCGAGACAGCCGAACTTGCCGAGGCGGCGGCCCAAGGCATCGCCGACCGGCTAAGGGCCCGGCCGGATCTTTTTCGCTCCGTCGTCCGGCCCGACGGCGGGGCTTATTTCAACGAGGCTGGGCTTCTGTTCTTCCCGCTCCCCGAGCTTCGTAAAACTGTCGGCGAACTCTCCCGCGCCCGCGCATTTCTGATGGCGCTTTCCAACGATCCGAGTTTGCGCGGAATCGTCACCGCCCTGTCTTACATCAACCAAGGGGTTCGCGCGAAAGCCGGAACGTTTGACGATTTCGACCGCCCGATGGCCGAGTTCGGCGATTCCCTGGAAGCCGTGCTCGCAGGCCGGCCGGTGTATTTTTCGTGGCGCAGCCTGATTTCTGGGCAGCCGCCGGATCCGCGCGAATTGCGCCGGTTTATCGAGGTCCAGCCAAATCTTGATTACGCGGCCTTGATGCCGGGAGAGAAGGCCTCGAATTTTATCCGCGAAACTGCGCGCAATCTTGGCTTTTCGCCCGCCCATGGCGTCACCGTCCGGTTGACCGGCCTCGTCCCAATGGCCGACGAGGAATTCGGCACTCTGGCCGAGGGCGCCGGGATCAACGCGATCGTTACGGCTCTGACAGTCCTTGTCATCGTCTGGGCGGCATTGAAGTCGCTGCGTATCGTGCTCGCGGTCGCCTGGACCGTTGTTGCCGGTCTCGCCGTCACAGCCGCCATTGGCCTTTTGATGGTCGGCGCGCTCAATTT
>CAYWHF010000189.1:0-5427 GCA_964457695.1 uncultured Methylocapsa sp. | reverse complement strand
CGCGGAGCTCCGGTTAACCCGGCGGCGCCGCGCCGCGAAATCCCCGCCGCGGGGCCTCCCGCCGCGCGACCCCGCCCCCCCCGGGACCTCAAGGGCCGGGGAAAAGGGCCCCCTTGCGTTCTGGGCAGAACTGAAGATGGAGGACGAGCCGGTCTCGTACCGGGCCACTCTATGCAGATGTGGCCAATCCAAAGACAAACCATTTTGCGATGGGAGTCACGAGGTTATTGGATTTACCGCAACCGGCGAGCCTGCCGCGGCTGCGAGCGAACCTCTTGCCGATCGTGCCGGGCAGGTCAAGGTCACGCCATCGCCGAATGGGCCTCTTATCGTCGCGGGCAGCGTGGAGATTGTTTGCGGCAGCGGCCGGACCATCAATCGCGTGACGAAAGTAGCTCTTTGCCGGTGCGGCTCCTCTCAGAATAAGCCTTACTGCGATGGCACGCACGCCCGCATCAAGTTTGAAGCGCCATAAACCTCTGCCGCACGGACCAACGCGAGCCGAGGCCCGCAGACACGTCAATCACGCCGAAGAACCGCTAACCGGCACCCACCGCGGGGCGCTGCATGTGGGCAGCTCGGCCGTCGCCTGCCGAACTCCTAATATTAATGGAAACTTATTGGAAATTAGACGAACCATAAGGAATTCTTAAGGACCTCCGCGCTCCGGCACTGATATGAATTCGAGCGGTCGTGTGCGAGCACCACCAGGGGACATAACGGCACGAAACAGGGCCGGCGAGAGACAAAGCGAAAACGAAGCCTTGGTCTCGGACGTGAGGCAGATCACAGACATTCCAAAGTACGAGCTCTAAGATGATGAAAATGATCTTAGATTTGATTGTAATTGAAGATTGCCTTTACTCGTATTTGCCGGAGTCTAGTGAATGCAAATGATTGCCCCTCCAATTAATGCGGCCATTTTAGCCGACACGCTGATTGGCGAAGATAACAGTCTCACGGACTTGCTGGGCACGGTGATCGCCCATGCCGGATACGGTTTAATTCTCGCTAACTCGGATCGACAGATTATCTATGCCAATGATGCTGCCGAAGCGCTCATGCGAACAGCCCAAGGCCTCCGCTGCAACAACGACTGCGTTAGTGCCACGGATTTCGACTTATCGCGGCAGTTGCAATCGCTCATCCTTGCCGCAACGGGAAAACCAGGCGAACCTGTAAAGGGAGGGTCAATGATCCTCCGGGATGGCGATGGAGCAGCGACGCTCGTTGTCCATGTTGTGCCGCTTGCCCGGCGCCCGGCTGAATTTCCGCCATGCCGCCGAAGCTATGTCGCTGGACTGCTTATCTTCGACTGCCAACGGGACATCGTTGATCGGGTAAAAGTCTTTTCCGAGCTCTTTGCCTTGACTTCGGCAGAGACGCGCGTCCTCTCGCAATTGCTCTTGGGAGGAGGCGTGACTCAAGTAGCGATGCAACTAAATATTGCTCAGTCGACGGCGCAGACTCATCTCAAGCGAATCCTTGAAAAGACGGGCACCCACCGCCAGGCTGAGCTCGTCAAAGTGTTTTTTGAAGTAACCATCCCTTGGTGCGGTCGCGGGCCCGCGAAAGCCGGGCGGTTCGACTCATGGCAGCCGGCTTGGTTGCCGGCCGCGGCGGAAGAAGTGAGGGTCTCAAGGCGCAGCCCCCATCGAAGCGTAGTCCCCGGTTCCTGTTACAAAGAACAGAAAACTCCGCCAAATCGCCAAATATCCGTCCAGAACCATGAGTGAGCTGGCCTGCTCAACCCGCGGGGGCATTACGAGGAAGGGATGAGGTGAGGAAGCAAATCTACTTCTTGCGCCGCGGCTCCATCGTCTCCGCCGATTTGTAAGAAGTGTTCCGCTTCTAAGGCTTATCCTAATCCGTCATTCTGTCAACCCTGCGGTGAATTGCACCACGCTTCGGCGCTTTCCATTTTAGCGGAAAGAAGCCGCGTCGCCACGGAGCGAATCGGGCCTTTGGGATTGAGCGCTTGCTTAGAAGGATGGGGCGATTATTCAATGCGAAACATTTCCGCCACATTGCAGTGATTTGGTTGCAATTGTGCCGATTGGATGATGATGCCGGGATGGCAATGGGCCCTCTCCGATTTTGCAGTTGACAAGCGATGTACGGCGGGCAACGGCCCGGCCTCTGCCTCCCGGAAACTTTTCAATGCCCATCGTACGCGCCGCTTCGCGACAGCTGCAGATCTGGCACCACGCCTTTTATGCAGGGTTTAGACTCCCCGAAGCGACTTCGCCTCGGGCCCGGCCGGGATAATTGGTTGCGCTGTCCAACGACTCACAGCTGGGGTACTCAGGACGATGCGTAAGAGACCGCGTCAACTGCTGTGCGCGTTACCTTTGGTGGTGTTTGGGATTGCCGGTTTCTTAATTTGTTATTTGATCAAAGCGCCTCTCCCAGTTGAAGATGGGTGTCGCGACCTAGCGGGGCTAGGCGCGGAGGTGCAAGTTGATTTCGACGAACTGGGAATTCCTTTAGTTGCCGCCGGCAACGCCGCAGACGCCTTTCATGCCCTCGGCTTTGTGACCGCCGGTGACCGGCTCTTTCAAATGGATTTGCTCAGGCGCAAAACAGCTGGGCGGCTAGCCGAAATTTTTGGCGCAATCTTGCTTAAGCAGGATCGCTGGAACAGGGTCATGGGCTTCGGCCAGCTAGCGAGCACCATTGTCTCCGGCCTGCCGGCCGCGCAGCGGCAATTGCTCGAGGCCTATGCGGCTGGCGTCAACCAGGCGATGGCCGCGGCTACAATTTTACCATTTGAATTCACGGCCTTGGGCTATCGACCCGAGCCCTGGCGGCCGGAAGATAGCGTCCTCGTCATGCTCGGCATGCACGTTCTCTTGTCTTGGTCAGGAGACCAGGAGCGGACCGCGACGGTGATGCGACGGGCTTTGCCGCCATCCGTTGTCGCTTTCCTCACGCCGGAGCGCGACTGCTATAATGAACAGCTTGCGCCGCGCGATCCCGGCCGCTGTGCCGACGACACCATTCCAACAGCCGATCTTATTGACGTGATGACGGCGGGGAGAGCCCTAGAGATCAACGGAAGAGACATTGTTTCCGTCCGCGGCAGCCCGAATGGCTCAAATGCCTGGGCCGTTGGGCCAGCCAAGACACGAGATGGGCGCACGATCCTTGCCAATGATATGCATCTCGATCTTTCGGTGCCAAATATCTGGTACCGCGCCGAGGTACATTATCCTGGAGTAAGCCTCTCGGGCTTGACATTGCCTGGCCTTCCTTTGCTGATCGCCGGGAGCAATGGGCGATTGGCCTGGGGGCTAACGAATGTAGAGGGGGATTTTGTCGATCTTGTATCGCTCGAGCAAGACCCCGAGTCTCCGAGTCATTACCGTACCCCGGCAGGACTCCTCCCATTTGAGACCCGCAGCGAAACCATTCATGTTCGCGGCGGCGCGGACGACACTCTCAAGGTCCGGACAACGATCTGGGGCCCGGTACTTCCAGAGCCGTTGCTGGGAAGGGAGGTAGCGGCGCATTGGACGGCGCTCGATCCAGCGTCCACCGATCTCGGCATTTCCGAAATTGCCGAAGCTACAACTGTCGCATCCGCAATCGCGTTGGTCCACCGCGCCGGCGGGCCACCTTTAAACGTGGTTCTCGCGGATGATTCGGGGAACATTGCCTGGACCTATTTGGGGAGGATTCCGCGCAGGTTCGGCATGGACGGGCTTTTCAGTGAATCCTGGGCCGACGGCGCCAAAGGCTGGGATGGCTATATACCGCCAGACGAAGTGCCAACGATCGTCAATCCGGCGGTCGGATACGTTGTCAGCGCAAACCACGGGATGCTCTCCGGCAGCTATCCCATCGTGATCGGGCATGATTTCCCAGGCGGTTACCGGGCCTGGCGTATCGCGCAGCAACTCAAGCCCCTGAACCACATCGGCGAGCGTGATATGCTCGCATTGCAGCTTGACACCGGCACGGAATTTTATCGCTACTATCAGCGGTTGGGGTTGCGGGCTTTGGAAGTCGGCGGCTTAACCGGCCAGTTTTCCAAGGAGAAGCTCAGCCGCTATCTCGAGGCCTGGGATGGGCGGGCCGAGACGAATTCGCTGGGATTGGCTCTGCTCGTGGAATTTCGCGATGAGCTCGTGAAAGCCGTGCTCGCTCCGCTGCTCTCCAAATGCCGGGCGATCGATCCCTCGTTTAAATATTTTTGGAACAATGCTGACGTTCCCGTGCGTCAGATCATTGAAAGCGGCCGGGCGGCGTTGCTGCCAGACCCGCAAAAGTTTCATGATTGGAACAGTTTTCTCCGCACGGCTCTCCTTCGCAGCGCACAGAAATTAGTTGAACGTCAGGGCGCGAAAGCTTTGGCCGATGTCCGCTGGGGCGATGTGAGCAAAGTGGAGGTGCGTCACCCGCTGGCGGGGAACAATGCATTCCTTGCCGCTTTGCTAAATATACCTAGCGTGCCGCTTCCCGGCTGCGCGCACTGTGTCCGTGCTGCCAACGGGAAGCACGGAGCAACTGAGCGTGTGGTCGTCGCACCGGGACATGAGAGCGAGGGGATTTTGCATATGCCCGGTGGACAATCCGGCCAGCCCGGCTCGCGGCACTATTCCGATCAACAACAAGCCTGGGTCGCCGGATGGCCTATCAGCTTTTCAGCCGGCGCGGCGGTGCACCGGCTGACACTGAAGCCGCAAACATGACGTGCTGAGTCCGGTGAATCGATCTTCCGCTGGGTTCTAACCAGCCATCCTAACTGTAAAAGTCTAAATTTAATTTGAGGTACACCGCCCGATGAAATCGTACTTTCCATTCATCTCTTTGCGGCAAGGTCGGCGAGCAGATCCGCGCCGTTGCGTTTACCTCCGCAAAATTCGGCGGAAAACTTCTGTCGATGTACCTGAAGGTTAGCGATCTCAACGCGCCGCTCACATTGCCACCGCCGTAATTTGGATGCACAAGGGGCCGCGGGGCGAAGACAAGCTCGTTGTTATTATCTGTAGAACACCGCAGGGCAAGCGGGATAGGGCTGGCCCATCCCAATCCGAACGCGCCGCCACCAAAATACGGCGCCTTGTGTTGCACTTGACTTGGTCATTGGCCTATCCTATCCGGCAGGCCTCCGGTGCGGTCGGCGCAACGCCGTTTTGCGGGGGAGTAGCTCAGTTGGTTAGAGCGCCGGCCTGTCACGCCGGAGGTCGCGGGTTCAAGTCCCGTCTCTCTCGCCATCAGCTCGGAGACATGGGTAACAGAACGTACCTAAGACATGGGTGACAACTTGGGCCGAAGGGGTTGTCGAGGGGCTGCAAGGTACATTGTCCAGCCTGGACACATAGGTGACAGAGCGTACCTAAGACATAGGTGACAACCTCGGCCCGAACGGGTTGTCGAGGGGCTGCAAGGTACATTGTCCAGCCTGGACACATAGGTGACAGA
>CAYWHF010000188.1:0-5494 GCA_964457695.1 uncultured Methylocapsa sp. | reverse complement strand
GGGAGAGGAATTGTGTTCATCTGCGGGGGGTTCGGGGGCGTCGACGAGCGGATTATTCTGGCACGCCGCCTCGAAGAGACTTCGAGCGGCGATTATGTGCTCTCGGGCGGAGAGATCGCAGCGATGGCGATATGCGATGCCTGCGTGCGGCTGTTGCCCGGCGTGATGGGCAAGGAGAACTCAAGCCTCGAGGAGAGTTTTGAGGCAGGACTTCTCGAATATCCGCACTATACGCGCCCGCGTGAATTTGAGGGTCAAAAAATTCCTGGCGTGCTGCTCTCCGGCGACCGAGCAAGAATCAAGGCCTGGCGCGAGGCGGAGGCTGTAAGAATCACGCGCGAGCGAAGGCCGGATTTGCTCAGGCAGCCGTGAACGAAATTTTGCGAACACGGCATAAATTGCAGAAAGCATTCCATTATAACTTGGGAAACGCTTGAGATTGATCGCCACTCCGCGAGCGGCTGTTGTGCAGATTCGCTGCAAGCCGATCTGGCGAGGGACCGCCCTCAGTTGTACCAGTTTTTGCAGATGGGACGCATAAACAGGACAAGCAGAGGGGCTCGTTTGGACGTGGATTATCCGCTATTGTGGATAGCAGATAAGGTAGCGGATATAACAATATAAACGCGGATGGACCCAGAACGCCATTGCGCGATGCGGGTTAGGGCAAAATCAAGATTTCCGCGCCGCTATCCAAAGGAAAGTCGCGCTTTCGTTGTCCTGCTCGACCAGTTCGACCAGGTCCAGGTTGAAGCCTGCCTCGTTGATGATGCGCTTTGCCTCTTCCGGGTCGTGATGACTGAAGAACATGGGTGTGCCCAGCCATTCTCCCAACCAATTGCCCTCGGATGATCCGAAACTCGCAACGAAAAGGCCATTGGGCCGTAGCCATGTCGCGATGCGTCGGATCAATGCGGCATGCTCATTCCTTGGAACGTGCGTGATCGAGTAGAAGGCGCAGACAGCGTCAAAAGCTTCGGCAGGGAACTGCACCGATGTCATATCGGCATGAATAAAATTCGCCTCGGGCACGTCGCGCCGGGCGCGCGCAATCTGCCCAAACGAGGCATCCACACCTGTGACGCGAAAGCCGTGCTCTGCGCAGTCGCGTGCGACCGGCTTGCCCGCTCCGCATCCCAGATCAAGGACTGTGGCTCCCGCGGGTAATTTCGCGACCAGTTCCGCGAGCTTTGCATCTCTCACGGACGATCGACCAAACTGCTCGAAATACTCGTCAGCTATTCGGTCGTAGCCTTCTGCGACCATTCTTTTCATATCACTTTTTATCATGCACAAAGGCTTGCAGAACGAGCTTAAAAATCAAGAATTTTCCAACGGGGCTGGAATTGAAGATCTCCGTGTATGTCTTTTTATGGCCCATGGCGTCCATCCTGGGATTGATCGAGAGGGCCGCTGCCCCGGCGAGCAAGATCGCCCGGACGTCGCGCGCAGGCGCGAGCAGCGGAAAAAATATCAGACCCGGATCGCACCCGAGCGCCTGGTCTTCATTGGCAAGACATGGACCAAGACCAATATGGCGCCGCTCAGGGGATGGGCGCCGCGCGGCAAGAGGCTCAAAACAAATGTCCCGCATGGCCATTGGAAAACCATGACCTTTTTGGCGGCGCTGCGCCATGATCGCATCGAGGCCCCATGGGTTCTCGATGGCCCGATCAACGGCGAAAGCTTTACGATCTATTTTTGGAATTAATCTAAACAAGGAAACTAGCCCCGGCTTTTGGGAGAGCGGGGGAAAAACCTTGCCGCTCACGGGAGGAGGACTGTTGCGCCGGTTGTCTTACGGCCTTCAAGCGCGCGATGTACGCCGACGACATCGTCGAGAGAAGCCGTGCTATGCAGCGGAATTTTGACGGCGCCATCTGAAACGAGGCGAAAGAGCTCGCGGGCCATTTTTTCGAAATCCTCGCGCTTTGCGGTATAGGTGAAGAGCGAGGGCCGGGTCGCAAACAGCGAACCTTTGGCCGAAAGAAGACCGAGGTCGAAGGAATCGATTGGCCCCGACGCCGAGCCGAAACTCACGAACATTCCAAGCGGTCTTAGGCAGTCGAGCGAGGCCGGAAAGGTTGTCTTGCCGACGCCGTCATAGACCACATCGCAAAGTTTTCCCTTGGTGATTTCCTTTACGCGCGCGGCAAAATCTTCTTCGCGGTAAAGAACGATGTGCTTGGCACCGGCCTTTTTGGCGAGCGCGGCTTTCTCCGGCGATCCAACCGTCCCGATCACTTTCGCGCCGAGCGCCTTTGCCCATTGACACAGGATAAGCCCGACTCCGCCAGCGGCCGCATGAACCAAAACCCTGTCGCCTGCTTTGACCCGAAAAGTCCGGTGCAACAAATATTGCGCGGTGAGGCCTTTCAACATAACTGCGGCGGCGGCCTCATAGGAGATGTTTTTCGGCAATTTGACAAGACGGTCCGCGGCGATCAGCCGCTCGGCGGAATAAGCACCAAGGTTCGTGGCGTAAGCGACCCTGTCTCCAACCTTCAAGCCGGTCACCCCCTTGCCGGTGGCGAGCACTTTGCCGGCGCCTTCATTGCCTGGCGTGAAAGGCAGCGACGAGACCGGATAGGCGCCGCTGCGAAAATAGGTGTCGATAAAATTGACGCCGATCGCGTGGTTGCGGACGAGCACTTCGCCACGCACGGGCGGTGAAACAGCGATGTCCTCGATGCGCATAACCTCGGGCGCGCCAACCTCATAAACACGGACGGTCTTGGGCATGGTCAAAAACTCTTCTCTCGGCGGTTAGGGCGTCGACATATTTAACTGCGCACGCCGGACCTAAGTCTTCGGCAATGCCTCAAAGGCACCGCAATTTCAAGGTAGGCAAATTCTGCGGAAACCTCAAGTGAGCGCTGGGCGGAGCTGTCATGCCTCCCCGCGCTCAGTGTGCCCGCGCAATGCGCTTACGCCGAAAATCGCGCAAAATTTCCCGGGCGGCGTTGTGGCCGGGCGCGCCGGTGACGCCGCCTCCCGGATGGCTTCCGGCCCCGCACAAATAGAGCCCCGCAACCGGGCTCCGGTAATCCGCGTAACCCAGCATTGGGCGCGCCGAAAAAATTTGCCGCAGATCGAGCGCGCCATGAAAAATATCGCCGCCAATCAAGCCAAACGTTCGCTCAAGATCGAGAGGCGAAAAAATCTGGCGCGCCAGCACAGAGCGGCGGAAATTCGGCGCATGTTCATTGACAGTTTCGATCATGAGATCGGCGACGGTTTCACGGTTGTCGTCCCATGACGAGCCGCCAGGCAGTTGCGGCGCGGCATGCTGGCAGAACAAGCTCGCCACGTGCAGTCCCGGCGGAGCGAGCGTGGGGTCGAGGGTCGAGGGAATGACCAATTCAATGATAGGGCGGCGCGACCAGCCAAAGGATCGCGCGTCGAAAAAGGCCTGCTCCATATAAGCCAGGCTCGGGGCGACGATAATGCCCGAGGCGTGGTGCTCCGCGAGCGCGCATCCAGGCAAAACGGTAAAATCCGGCAATTCGGACAGTGCGACATTCATGCGAAACGTGCCGGACGCGCAACGCCAGTTTTCCATGCGCCGGCGAAATTCCGCGGGCAAGGTGTACGGATCGACGAGGTGGAGGTAGAGGAGCTTGGGATTAATCCCCGCGGCGACTGCTGCGGCACGGATGGTTTCACCCTTGGCTGTCTCAACGCCGATGGCGCGCCCATCCGCGATAAGGACCTTGCGCACCCGCGTCGAAAGCCTGATGGTGACGCCATGCGCGGCGGCAGATTTCGCCATGGCTTGAGTGATCGCCCCCATTCCGCCAATCGCATGGCCCCAGATACCTTTCTTTCCATTCACCTCGCCTAAGCTGTGGTGCAAGAGAACATAGGCCGAACAAGGCGTGTATGGACTCGCATAATTGCCGACGACACTGTCGAAGCCGAAGGCGGCCTTTATCGGCGTGCTTTCGAACCAGCGATCAAGAAAATCCCCGGCAGAGGCCGTGAAAAGGTCGAGCAAATCGCGCTGCAGGTCGAGCCCAAGGGCTCGCATTCGGTTGGCTGTGCGACCCGCCTTGAGCAATTCGGCGATAGCAGCAAAAGGACGGCCTTCGACGACATTTGGCGGTGTTTCGAGGACACTCGCGTGCAGCACCTCCGCGACGGCAGCCAACCGCGTTTGATAATCGTCCAGACGATCCGCATCCCGGCTTGAAAATTTCGCGACCTCTCGCTTAGTCTGACCACCGCCTACCTTCAAAAATCCGTGATCGCCCAAGGGCAGGAAGTTCGATATCGGGCGCTCGACGATCCGCAGCCCATGCGAGGCCAAATCGAGGTCGCGAATGATTTTCGGATTCAATAGGGAGACGGCATAGGACGCGGTCGAATTGAAAAAACCCGGGCTGAACTCTTCCGTAACCGCGGCGCCCCCGGCGATGGGGCGCTGATCAAGCACCACGACTTTCAGTCCGGCCATCGCCAAATAGGCCGAACAAACGAGACCGTTGTGGCCAGCGCCGATGATGACGACGTCGTGCATCGTCCAGCCTTTTGTCAACTCAGCAGTTTTGCCGCAACCGGCGAGTCAACCGACGGGTAAGCAGGAAAGGTTGGCATCTCCAGGGAGCACAAAAGTTTCGCCGATTTCGCGTAGCGCGATGCGTTCCGGCGTCTTGTGCAGCGCGGCCTTAAAGCGCTCGATTGGCTCGCGAAAACCTTCGGCGCTGAGACGGAAAGTTTGATGATGAACGGGCATGATGAAACGGGCCCCGGCGTCATTGGCCATTTGCACGGCTTGCTCCGGCGTGCAGTGCGAATGGATCCAGGGATTGTAAGCGCCGATGGGCATAATTGCCAGATCGATTGCACCGAAAGCGCGCAACTGCGCAAATGAATCGCTCAGCGTGGTATCACCAGAAAAAATAATGCGGTGGTTGTTTCTCTCAATGACGTAGCCGTTGTAGCCGCGAAAGCGATCGCGCCGCTTGCGCGCGCCCCAATGTTTGACACAAAACGCGGTGATGTCGATCCTACCGGCGAAAGTTGCGATAGACTTTTTTTCGTTCCAATGCAGTTCACTCACCTTGCGGAAGCGCGTCCAACGCAGGAGATCCCTTGTCCGCAAAGCCGTGATCACCGCGGCCGAACGGTCAATGCGATGCAGCGTGCGCATATCAAAATGATCGAAATGCGCGTGGGAAAGAAGCACGATGTCGATCTTGGGGAGGTCGCGAACGGTCAGTGCGGGCGCGGTCAGGCGTTTGGGTCCGAGCGTAAGACCGGGGAGCCGGATTCCGATCCTCGGAAATAGAACAGGATCGGTAAGAAGCTTTATCCCGAAAAAATACATGAGTACGGTTGCGTGCCCGAGCCAAGCCGCAGTGATATGGTCATCGCGCCACCCCGCCGGATTTGGCCGGGCAAAACCAGGAGCACTTGGACGGTGACTTTCGCCAACTCCTTAGTTCTAGAGATAACGGTACCAACGCGCGGCCGAGCTACATTGCCAATTGGG
>CAYWHF010000187.1:0-5515 GCA_964457695.1 uncultured Methylocapsa sp. | reverse complement strand
CAAGACCTTCCGATTGAAGGACGCGCGAATAGGTAGGGATATAGGCGGCGTTGAAAGCGCCTTCCGCAAAAATGCTGCGGAAACTATTGGGCAGGCGCTGGGCGACGGCAAAAACATCGTTGAGCAAGCCCGCGCCGAGCACGGCAGCAAGCAAGATATCGCGCAGAAATCCGGCGCCGCGCGAGAGCAAAGTCAACCCGCCGACGGAGAAAAGGCTTTTGTACATGTGCGGGTTCGATTTATCCGGAGTGCAGATGCGCGAAGGAATTCTCTTTGGCTGGCGCGCCTAATCCCACGCGCTCCTCGATCAAATAGAGAGGACGCCGTTTTACTTCGGCGAAAATGCGGCCAATATATTCGCCGATGATGCCAAGCGACAGCAACTGAATCCCCGAAAAAAACGTAATCGATACAATCAAGGACGCGTAGCCGGGAACATCGACGCCGAATATGAGAGTACGAACGAGATAAAACGTCGCCAATGCGAGCGCCAGAACCGATGTCGCCAATCCAATATACGTCCATACCCTGAGCGGGGTTGTCGAAAAGGACATGAGCCCGTCAAGGGCCAAATGCGTGAGCCTGCGATAGCTGAATTTGGTTGTACCGGAAAGCCGCGGCGCAGCGTCGAACGGTACGGCAATCGATTTGAACCCGATCCAGGCATAGAGGCCTTTGGAAAAGCGGGCGTGCTCCCGCATTTCCTGAAGGGCGGCGACGGCTTGGCGATCGAGCAGCCTGAAATCCCCGGCACCCTCTGGCAAGCGCGTTTCTCCGAGCGAGCCGAAGAGTTTGTAAAACCGATGCGTCAAAATGCGCCGAATTGGGCTAGCAACGGCTATCCCTCTTCGCTGCGCGAAGACATGTTTGTAGCCATCGCGCCAGCGTGCAACGAAGGCCTCGACCAACTCCGGGGGATGTTGCAGGTCGGCATCCATGATGACAGTTGCGGCCCCCGTTACATGGTCGAGCCCCGCCGCAATCGCAATCTCCTTGCCGAAATTCCGGCTTAGCGAGAGCGCACGGACGCGAGAGTCTGCGCAATTAGCGGCACGGAGCCGGTCGAGCGTAGCGTCCGTCGAACCGTCATCAATGAAAATAATTTCAAATGAGGCCACACAGCGCATGAGCACCGGCACGAGCCTCCTTACCAGCGCATCAATGTTCCCGGATTCGTTGAAGACGGGCGCAACAACGGAAAGCTCCACGCCATTCGCAGCTGTCTCTTGTGGCCCGGAAATTTCCATTTGTGGCGTCCTCATCAAGCCAAACCGCGGTCTTTTGGCGGGAAGTGCGTTGTCCGCTTAGGCTTGCGGTTGGCTGAGGGCAAGATAGCTTGGACAATTGGCCGAGGCCACATTATCCGCTACCGGCTTTGTTAGTTTTGTTTACGCGGCAACCGGAATCGATGCTCATGGAAATGGCGCAAGGGCAATTTTCCTTCAGCCTTTGTGCCGATGACTACGCGCTTTCGCCGGGGGTAAGCCGCGGCATCCTCGAAGTGCTTCGCGCAGGCCGCGTAACGGCGACGAGCGCACTCTCGACCGGCCCGTCTTGGCCCGCGGGCGCGCGGGCCCTGCGCGAATGCAACACACAGGCCGGCAAGGCAAAAGCCGACGTTGGACTCCACCTAAACCTTACCCTTGGCTTCCCCCTTGGCCCCATGCCGGGATTTGCTCCTTGCGGACGCTTCCCGGCGCTTGCCAAAGTCGTGAAAGCCGCAGTGAGGGGGAAATTGCCGGAAATCGAGATCGGGCAGGAGATCGCGCGGCAGATTGACAAATTCTGCGAGCTTTTTGGGGCCGCTCCCGATTTTGTGGATGGCCATTGCCATATTCAGATCCTGCCCCAGGTCCGCAGGCAGTTGTTTTCAGCCCTTGAAGACAAAGGACTTTTGGGCAAGGTCTGGCTGCGCGACAGTTCCGACAGCTTGCTGAGGATTGTGCGGCGCAATGCAAGCGAATTCACGAAAGCCTTGGGCATCGCCTGGCTAGGACAAGGGTTTTCTGCGGAGGCCTGTTCCCGCGGCTTTCTCACGAACGACGGTTTTGCCGGTTTTTCCGCGTTTGATCCTGGGCGTAACTACGCTGCCGATTTCGCGCGTTATCTTCGCGCGCCGGGCAAGCGCCATCTCATCATGTGTCATCCGGGTTATTGCGACGAAGAGCTCATGACGGCTGATTCAGTCACGCTCGGCCGCGAACAAGAACTCCGATTCTTTTTGTCGTCTGCGTTCACAGGGATACTCAGCCGTAGGGGCGCCACGCTCGCGCAGCTTTCTGACCACCTCCGCCGGACTTGAATGGTCCCGCAACTCTTGGTCCTGTTCCGAAGGCAGGCGGTCACTTTTTTGCCACCCAGTCCTTCGCAGCCCTTGGGCACGGTGCGGGCCGCCCGCGGCGGCGGGAAGCTGTCAGGCTGCTATTTCCTGAGACTTGCGCTATTTAATAGAACAACGCGCACCAATGGCGCGAGGGCCGGGCCGTCCCAACTTTGGCCTGAAAACCCCGCTAATGGAGGCTTAGGCCAAGGATCCCGGCCTGTAGGATATTTTCATATGACGCTATTTGGCAGAACCTTCCTTTCGCTGGCTGCGTCCCTTCTTTGTTTGGCGATTGTCTCGAATGCGATCCAAGCGCAGGACACGCGCATTCGGTCAAGCCAGATTGACCAGCTCGAGGCGCGGATCGCGGAAACGAAAAAAGCAATTGCGGTCGCGCAAAATTATCAGCGGCCGCCCGGTGACATTGGAGAAGGCGGCGACACCTTTTATCCCGGAGAGCAGGCGGACGGAGGCCCGGCCGGACTGCTCGTCCGGCTCGGGCGGCTCGAAAGCCAAATGCGGCAGATCAATGGGCAAATCGAACAGATGCAGTTTGAAACCCACAGGCTCGAGGAACAGCTCAAAAAATTCCAAGAGGATACCGAATTCAGGTTTCGCGACGGGGCGCAGCGTCCTGCAGGCAATCCCGCAGGGCGGCGGGGCGAGGCTCTTCAGCCACAGGTCAATAGTGACAATCGGGCTGAGACTTCGGCGCAAAATGCAGCGGTCCTGGCTCAACGCGTGAACCGGCGTGGCGACGCCTTCGACCCCTCGCTAGCGCCGGATGCCCCGGGGGCGCCCCAGCCGCTTGGAAGCCCTGCCGAAAACGGTCCGGGCCCAGGTCATAACGGTGGCGGTCTTACCGGATCCGATCCGGCCGATCCAGGCGCGCCGCTTGAGCTTTCCGGCGGCCGGGCATCGGCAGCGGCGGCTGCGACAACAATGCCGCCACCTGCCGGCAGCGAACCCCGTGGCCCGGCATCTCCGCACGGCACTGCGATGACCGGCCTTCCGAACTCTCCCAAAGCAGAATTTGATCTCGCGATGGCCTATCTTAGGCAATCGGCCTATGAAAACGCCGAAAAAGGTTTTGCCGCTTTCCTTGAAAAAAATCCCAAGGACAAGCTGGCTTCCGATGCGGTCTATTACCTTGGCGAAAGTTACTATTTGCGCGGGCGTCGGCGGGAGGCGGCGGAACAGTTTTTGAAGGTTTCGACCCAATATGGCAATTCGCCGCGCGCTCCGCAGGCGCTTTTGCGCCTCGGCCAGTCTTTGAACGCTCTCGGCGCCAAAGAGCAGGCCTGCGCGAGCTTTGGCGAAATTCCGCGCAAATATCCAAATGCCCCGGCCATGGTCAAAACGAGCGCCGAGCGGGAGGCCAAACGCGCGCAATGCTGATGTGCGACGGTTCTGCGGTTTTCAAGTCTGCTACAAGCCTTGTGCGTGAAAGTCGGGTAATGCACGCCGGCGATTCCCGCCCCGCCATTGGACAGCTGTTCTCTGATGAGGTCATCGCGCAGCTGTTTCGGCCTTTTGAGCAGGCGCCAGGGATTCTTCTCGCCGTTTCAGGCGGCCCGGATTCTGTCGCGCTGATGCTCATTGCGGCGCAGTGGGCGCAGCAGTTCGCCGCGCCGCCCCCGATATACGTCGCAACGGTCGACCATGGATTGCGCGAGAACGCGGCTGCGGAGGCCGAAATGGCCGCGCGCTGGGCCTCTGAACTTCAGCTGCCGCACGCAATCCTGGTGTGGGAAGGGGTTAAGCCGAAGTCCAGAATTCAGGAGCTCGCGCGCGAGGCCCGGTATGAACTCTTGTTCCGGCACGCCGCGCGAATTGGCGCCGGCTGCGTGATGACCGCGCATCACGCGGATGATCAGGCCGAGACGATTTTGTTCCGGTTTTTGCGCGGGAGCGGTCTTTCCGGCCTCGCCGGGATGCGCACCGTCAGCGAACGTAATGGCCGGATCCTGGCGCGCCCCTTGTTGGGTTACGCCAAGGCTGACCTCATAGCTATTTGCAAAGCGAGGGACCATCCCTTTATCGAGGATCCGTCAAACAATGATCCGCGCTATGCGCGAACGAGACTAAGCCGTCTTTGCGGCCTTCTCGCGCGCGAAGGCTTGGACCGCGCGACCTTGCTGAAACTTGGAAATCGTGCGGCCCGGGCCGAGGAAGCGCTCGCGAGCAGGGCCCGGACGGTTCGCGAGCGGCTTGCCGCGCGGCGTGAGCCAGGCGCATTTGAAGCGGATGTATCGGCACTCGCGAACGAGCCCGACGAGATCGTGTTACGAATTCTTGCCACCGAACTGAAATTGGCAGGGAGCGGCAAGCCGCTTCGCCTCGAACGCCTTGAAGTCCTAGCAGGAAGGCTCGCGCAAGCATTGCGTGCGGGAATTGACTTTAGGGCAACCTTGGGCGGGACAACGCTACGGCTGAAAAGTAACCATACTCTCATTATTGTGAAGGAGAAGGCGCGGCGGCAGGATCGAAAAAACCCACTTCGTCCCTCCTAGGGCCGGTCTGGTACGGAATGCCCGAGGGCCCCGCAAAATACAAGTCTCACTTGGCAAGGGCGAAAACCAAGCATACATTAACCAAACGCGCTACTCACGGCGGATGTGAGGCAACCGGGGACGGCCCCTTGGCCGGAACGATGTGCAGCGGGAACGAAGATGAATCCAAATTTCCGGAATTTCGCACTTTGGGTAATCATATTTCTGCTCGTTGTCGCGCTGATCATGCTGTTTCAAAACCCCGGGCAACGAATTCCGTCGCAGGACATATCCTTCAGTCAATTGCTGAACGAGGTCGACCAGGGGCACGTCCGCGAGGTGACCATCGCGGGCAATGAAATAACAGGCCATTTTCAGGATAACCGGGCCTTTTCAACCTACGCGCCTAATGATCCGTCGCTGGTCCAAACGCTCTACAAGAAGAATGTCTCGATCACGGCTAAGCCTCCCTCCGAAGGCACCAATTGGCTGATGACCATTCTGGTGAATGCGTTGCCCATCATCGCTCTATTGGGCATATGGATCATTCTTTCCCGGCAAATGCAGGGCGCCGGGGGAAAGGCCATGGGTTTTGGTAAGTCCAAGGCCCGGCTGCTTACCGAGACCCAGGGTCGGGTGACTTTCGAGGACATCGCGGGGGGCGACGAAGCCAAGGACGAACCCAAGGAAATTGTCAAAA
>CAYWHF010000186.1:0-5519 GCA_964457695.1 uncultured Methylocapsa sp. | reverse complement strand
CGCAAGCTAGGCTAAACATACAATACACTTTGGTTCAGACCCGACAGGTTGGCCGAGGAGATGCGTTCCGGCGAAGTTCGCGGCTTTAAGGTGGATGAGCACTCGCCGATATGATGTCGAAGCCTTCATGCGCGCCAATATCCGCAAGGAGTCGCATTGAGGACATGTGGCGCGCTGAGAACCTCGCGAAGGGCATTGCCGGCAAGCGCTTGACTTATCCTATCCGAGGCCTCGTGAAGCAGGGCGAGCTTCAACAGAAAACACGAGCATTTATTCGATGGCGGCGTCCTCTTAGGCACCAAAGAGGGTTCGAATGCGGGCTTGAATATCGCTAGCCGCTCGCACAGGGTCTCGCGCTTCTCTAATCGGTCGCCCGACGACGATGTAATCGGCGCCCCTTCTGAAAGCCTCTTCCACATCAACAGTGCGTTTTTGGTCATCAATGTTGGCACCGGGCCGTATGCCAGGCACAACGATCAAAAAATTTTTTCCTAAGGTAGACCGCAATTCTTCTGCTTCTAGCCCTGATGAGATTACGCCATCACAACCAATTTCTAGAGCCCTCCTCGCGCGAGACAAGACCAGAGCTTTAACATCCACTTTAAACCCAAGCTCTTTTAGATCAGCATCATCGAAACTAGTTAGAACAGTTACGGATAATATTTTAATTCCGTTCTTCTCTTTCACCGCTGCTTTCAGGATTTGATCCGTCCCGTGAACGGTAGCGAACTCGGCCTTCAAATTACGCATTTGCCGAACAGCAGACCCGACAGTCTGCGGGACATCAAAAAATTTGAGGTCGACGAACAATTTCTTTCCACGATCCGCCAGCCATTCAACTAACTGGTGATAGCTGCCGGACATAAATAATTGCAGCCCGAGTTTGTAAAAATGGACGTTTTGACCGAGCTGTTCCACCAACCGTTGTGCATCTTCGGCTGTATCTACGTCGAGCGCGAAGATCAGCCTTTCATTTACAGGAATGAGCTTATCTGATAGGCCAGAATCCATGAGACAGCCCCAGAAGACTATATTTTTTCTCGTTATCCTGGAGCTGATATGTCAAGCATCAAAACGCGATATAGCCAATTTGTCACGGGAATTGGCCGATTTCTGTCATTGTCACGGGGCAACTAAGAATTTAATCCCGCGTCTTGCCTTTATGAACTCTCCCCTTTGATGGAGGCCGCTCTTTCCGCTCGTCATGCGGTCGCTGCCGATGTTTCGGCCCGCTCTTGATGACAACATCAACGGCGCGTGCGAATCGTTCCCACGAATCTGGTAAAAGCTCAACATCTTGAGCTTTACTTTCAAGTTTTTCTTTGCCAGGCGAAATCATGAAAATGTAGAACGGGGAAGAGCGGATCCGATCAAATAGTTATATTACACGCAGGTTGAATTCCCAACACTAGGCGAAGGAGAGAGCCGAGCGATCCATGCCAAGGCGCTCGGCTCCCTTTTACTCGTACTCGCCGCTGGCGCGCACGCGAAAGGCTTTGGGGTGCGGCCTTGGCCAGCGCCCTCCTGCGTGGCCGCATAAGCCCAACATACGGCGCGAGATTTAATTGTGAAAACGTAAATATATCAATAAGTTGTAAAAAAAATGCTTTCCCACATTCATCATTCTGTCGCGACACCTTCATCGACAGCTGCTAGCTTCCCAAGTGCTCCGGCATCAGAGGAAACCCGCCACGCGAGCTTTTGGCAGCCTTCGTGCTCCGAGCCCTAGGACGAAAAAGCACAAAACGCGGGATTTCCGGGGGCAAGACCTGGCAAAAAATAGGGAGATGGACAATGGCTGTGGTCGGACAGACGGGAAATACCGCGATCCAAGTCACCGAGAGTGGCGCTGGGAGCTGGGTGGTTTTGATCGCGTTAATCATTCTTTTTGGTGCAGCAGCTTATTTCACCGGCCGTTTGTATGGCACGACGGGCCTCATCGTCTGTGGCGCGGGCTTTCTTGCAACGGTTGGCGTTCTTTACGTACTCGGCGGTATAGGCTTCGGTTGATTCAAAGGCCAACGGGGTGGCGTGCTGAGTGCGCCACCCCTGGGCTGAAGTTTGTTGCCTCGGCCAGCCCGGGTGGGCCTCGTGGCGCTAAGGCGAAACCTAAGCGGTTGCGGGTTCACCCATTTTGGGAAAGGCGAGGACCCCCGCTGCTTGCCAGCAGCGTAGCGCGGGGATGGTGAGTGGCGTCATTTTCCTATAGAAAGCGGAAACCGCTTCCCGGGACCATTCTTAAATGATAAGCTCGCTGCGGTCTTGTCATCGACAGGGCACGCAATGGGCTTTCCGCCCGCAAAGGCTAGCCGGCGACGAACCGTGTCAATTCGTACGCGGAGTGGTTGAGCAGGCTGGCCGAACATGAAGCGAAATGGCAATGGGAGGTAGACAATGGGTATCGCTGAAGCTGCTGATATCGTAAAAGAAATCGGAACGGGCCAGATTGATCGCGTCGAGGGAGGTGCCGGGAGCATGGTGGTTCTCATCGCCATGGTCATTTTGTTCGGCGCCGCTGCCTATTTTACCGGCCGCCTCTATGGACAAGTAGGGTTGCTTACGTGTGCCGCCGGATTCGCGGTCGTAGTATTCACCCTCTACGCTGTGGGCGGTATCAAGTTTTAGTAGCGAAAACACTCTGCGTGGTGCGCCTTGCGCGTGCCACGCAATTCTGCCCGCCCTGGTGAAGCGCCGCTCCGGGGTCGGGAAAGAGCCTTATCAAGGCAAAACACCGAGCAGAATTGGCGCCTTTCAATAAGCCTCGGCAAGGTCGCCCGGTGCAGTTGGTGCGTGGCTTTTCGGCCGGCACTATCGGAAAGCATGCAGCAAGCTTGGGACAGAACGCTACGGCGGCCGTCTCGAAGCCGTCTAGAAGCTTAGCCGCAATCCGCAATCCACTCGCGGCGATCCAAATGCCGTTAGCGTGGTTCGCCGCGCTCACATTTCACCCCTGCCGGCGAAGCCAGGATACTATTCTGCGCTCTTCGGGCCAGCGCGCCAATCGACACCTTGCCAGCAACACCGCGCCAGTCCCGGAAAGGTTGCATCCATTGATTGAGTCGATCTTCGCCGCGCAGCGCGAAACGGCAATTCGGCTTCGCAGCTCGACCGCGGATATGCGCATCGAAAAATTGCAAAAGCTGGAAGAGGCGGTTCTCGCGAATCGCGATGAGATCTACCGCGCGCTTGCCGGAGACCTGCGCAAGTCCGAGGCCGAGGCCGATCTCTTCGACATTCTGCAAGTGATTGCCGGCATACGCCACGCGAGACGAAATCTTATAAGCTGGATGAAACCGCAACGCGCCCAGCCGACCCTGACGATGCTTGGAACGAGGGCGCGGATATTTTACGAGCCGCGCGGAGTCGCGCTCATCATTGCGCCTTGGAATTATCCCGTCAGCCTATTGCTCGGACCTTTGGCCTCCGCCATCGCCGCCGGCTGTCCGGCGATCCTAAAACCTTCGGAAATGAGCCAGGCCTGCTCGGCGTTCATGGCACGGATGATCGGCGAAACTTTTGCGCCTGAGGAGGTTGCCGTTTTTGAGGGCGATGTGGCGGTTTCGACGAAGCTGCTCGAACTGCCCTTTGACCACATCTTCTTCACCGGCAGCCCGGCGGTCGGCAAAGTGGTGCTGGCCGCGGCGGCCAAGCACCTAACCTCCGTCACGCTCGAACTAGGCGGCAAGTCGCCCGTGATTGTCGACGAGACCGCCGATCTTGCCAAGGCGGCGCGAAGTATCGCTTGGGGCAAGTTTGCAAACTGCGGCCAGACCTGCATCGCGCCCGACTATGCCTATGTCCATGAGAGCGTCCAGCAGCAATTCGCCGGGGCGATGAAAGACGCGATCGCAAACATGTATAAAAATCCGGCGGAAAGCGAAGACTACTGCCGCATCGTGAACGACAAGCACTTTGCCCGCATCTGCGGCCTTATCGATGACGCCTTGGCGCGCGGCGCAACCGTGCTTGCAGGGGGCGAACGCGACGCGGCGCAAAAATTCATCGCGCCAACAATTCTCGGCCGCGTAAACGAAGATGCCGTGATCATGCAGGAGGAAATTTTTGGCCCGGTCTTACCGGTCCTTGCCTATAACGACTTGGCTCAGCCAATCGCAGCGATCAATCAACGGCCGAAGCCGCTCGCGCTCTATGTCTTTGCGAAGGATCAAGACCGGGCAAGCCGCATCCTGCAGGAAACTTCTGCGGGCGGATCATGCGTCAATGCCACGATGTTGCAGTTCGGCCATGAAAATCTGCCCTTTGGGGGAATTGGCACTTCGGGCATCGGCAATGCGCATGGGTTTTATGGGTTTCGCGCCTTCTCGCATGAACGCGCGGTGCTCGAGGATAAATTCAGTGTTGTTCCGATGCTGTTTCCGCCCTACACCAGGCGCGTCACGCAGGCGATCAATTGGATCATCCGTCACTTGGCCTGACAGAGGTTGCGCTAGCCTAGCCTAGCGTCGAACAATGCGCAGATCAAAGAGGCCACGCGGGCTGAAAGAGCTGAGCCCTTGCCCTTTTTTGATTGTTTGGGCTTTCGCATTTCAGGCCGATCTTACCTCCGCTTTGCATTCCCGCAGCGGGTGGGGCTTGCAAGACGGGCCGGCCGCCCGATTCGAGTTGCACCAAAAAATTGCGCGGTCTTACCTCTCGCAAGACCGGCCGTTGTCTTTGGCCTTGTAAGGTTTCGGGCCACTTCCGGACAAAAAGTTTTCACGTGAAACATTTCTAGACTAGTTCTAAACTAATATTCTTTGGAGCCAAGTGCGATTGCAAACGCGTGCAGCAAGAACAGCAGTTTCAGCTTTCGCCGAAGACGCGCTCAAAGAACACATCAACATTTTTCAGATGATAGCCAAGGTCGAAGAGTTCTGCGAGCTCGGTATCGCTCAGCACCTGGCGCACATCCTTATCCTGTTTCAATAAGCCCAGAAAATCGCCTTCGCCGCGCCAGACCGGCATCGCATTGCGCTGAACGAGAGCATAGGCCGCCTCGCGGCTTAGCCCCTTTTGGGTCAGAGCCAGCAGGACTCGCTGGGAATGGATGAGGCCGCCAAGGCGATCCCGATTCTTTTTCATATGGGCGGGATAGACAATGAGCTTGTCGATCACTTGGGTGGCCCTCGAGCCCAGAAATCCTAGCCCGCGTAGGCTGCCAGGTCCCTCGAACTGGCCGCTCGAAGATTTCCACTTCGGCTATCGATTGCGCCCTTGACCCAAGCCGGCCAGTCAACGTCCGTCGGGGGTACGCAGGCCAATCCATTTGTCCTTAACCTGCTCAAAATGGACAGTCGGATCATATTGCGCAACGTTCAGGTTAAGATTGCCGGCCGATAGCCGGCCGATGGCGGCCATTGCCGCGTAGGAAGCAACGACCCTGTCGCGCTCGGCAGTCACCAGAGTGACCCTCGTGTTCAGCAAGGTTTGCTGCGCGAACAGGATGTCGAAAGTGGTGCGCTGTCCAACCGACGCTTCTTGCCTGATGCCGTCGAGCGCTATCTCGGCCGACTTAACGG
>CAYWHF010000185.1:0-5526 GCA_964457695.1 uncultured Methylocapsa sp. | reverse complement strand
AGAGCAAGCAAAAGCCGCTCGGCCGTCACATAGGAGTCGCCCGCTTTTTGCGCGATCTTCTCGGCATTTTCGAACATACGCGCCGTTGCGGGCACAAGATAAAGCTGTCCTGCGCCCGCGCCTTGCACTTTCGGCAATTTTGCGAGCGCGAGTTCCGTGTCGCGCAATGCCTCCCGCGAACGGCCCCCTGCCCTGTCGATGAGGCCTGCGGCCAGGCCCTCCTCGTCGTCGAGCAGCACCTTCAAAACGTGCTCGGGCGTAAACTGCTGGTGCCCCTCGCGAATTGCGAGAGACTGAGCGCTTTGCACGAAACCGCGCGCCCGCTCGGTATATTTCTCGAGATTCATTTATTTTGTTCCCTGCCCGCCAAATCGCCCCGAGGCGGCGGCTTCGCGTTAGAGTTGGTGCCCCTTGCGGCGGCTCGTAATTTAAATGTAGGATGCCAATGCCCGAACGGTAGGGGTTTATTGCGGTAACCGGGCAAGAGCCTCTCTTCTTGCGAAGTATCTTCCGGGCGCAATTAGCGGAACGGATTCGGTTCGTTTGTATCAACCGGATTCGCTCGCAACGCCGGCTGGCATCTGATAATTATTGAACGGCGCGAGCCCTCGGGGAATACGCGGTTTAAGCGGGGTCGGCGACATCATTGAGAAAGGGGAGAAGAATGCCGCTAACAAAAAAAGATCATTTGGACCGGACGCATGGGCCGAAGCGGATCCTTGCCCTCGACGGCGGCGGAATTCGCGGCATCCTAACCCTTGCGTACCTCGGCGTCATTGAGGACATGCTCAGGAAACGAAGCGGCAGGAATGATTTTTTGCTCAGCGACTATTTTGATCTCATTGGCGGCACCTCGACAGGCTCGATCATCGCCGCCGGCCTCGCATGCGGGATGCCGGTCGCCGAGCTGAAAAAGCTTTACCACGAGATCGGCGCCAGCGTGTTCCAAGACAGTTTTTTCCGGAAGGGAATCTTCGTACCGAAATTCCCCTCCGGGCCTTTGCGCCAGACCCTCGATAAGCAACTTGGGGCGGACACGTCGCTCGACAGCGACCGTATCCGGACGGGCCTCATGATCATGACGAAGCGGCTCGACACGGGCAGTCCCTGGCCGCTGCATAACCACCCGGATGCGCGTTACGCCTCGCAGGACGGGAAGCTGCGTCTGACCGAGGTGGTCCGCGCGAGCACGGCCGCACCAACCTATTTTGAACCGGAAACGATTGTTATCTCTTCGCGCGACGGGAGCAAAACGACCGGCGCGTTCGTGGACGGCGGCGTCAGTCCGTTTAACGATCCGGCGCTGCAGCTCCTCATGCTGGCGGTGCTCAAGGGTCATGGTTTCCGCTGGCAGCCTGGCAAGGATAATTTGCTGCTTATCTCCCTGGGCACCGGCCTCTATCGACAAAAATTTGCGGCGAGCAATCTGGCGGCCATGCAAGGCGTGCAAGCGCTGCAATCGCTCATGGACGATTGCGGGCAAGTGAACCAGTGCCTGTTGCAGTGGTTGACGCACTGCCTAACGCCTTGGAAAATCGATCGTGCGGTGGGAGATATGACGCCTGACAGCCAAAGCGGCCCGCGCCTTGCGACCTATGCGCGCTATAATGTTCTGCTCGAAGCAAAATGGCTGAAGGAGGAGATGGAGATAGTCAGGACTCCGGAGGAGCTGGCCAAGACCGCCGAGATGGACAATCCGGCGAACATGGAAGAGCTCGCGGACATCGGGCAGACCGCGGCAAAGAAACAAGTGAGGCCGGAGCACTTCCCGGCTCCTTTTGACGTTTCCTAATCGCCGCGCGGGGACATCGCCGCTTTGCGTCACACCCTTTTGGAGGCCCAAGATGCAAGCAACGCGCGCATTCATCGTCCGCCCTTTCGGGGTTAAGGAGGAGATCAACTTCGACCGGGTGGAAAACGAGCTCATCGCGCCCGCGCTCGAAAGTTGCGGGATCGAGGGGCGCACCACCGGCGAGATCACGCGGCAGGGGAACATCCGCGAGGATATGTTCCGTCTGCTTGTCATCTCCGATATCGTGATCGCCGACGTTTCGATCCACAACGCTAACGTTTTCTATGAGCTCGGCATCCGGCACGGTTTGCAAGACCGGCATACTTTCCTCATCCGTGCCGAGGCTTCGAAAGATAAATATCCTTTCGACTTGCAGACCGATCGCTATTTTTCCTACGACCCGGCGAATCCAAAATCGAAGCTCGGCGACTTTGTTGCGGCCCTCAAATCGACGCTCGCCTCGACAATAAAGGACAGCCCGGTTTTCCAATTGCTGCCACGGCTCAAGCCGCATGAGCGCAGCGTGCTTATGTCCGTCCCTTGGGATTTCCAGGAGGAAGTGGAGCGTGCGCAGAAAGCGAAGTACAAAGGCGATCTGCGCCTGCTCGCCGACGAGGCGAGCGGATTCGAGTGGGGCAGCGAAGGACTTCGCATTGTAGGCGAGGCGCAGTTTAAGATAGGCGCCCTGGCCGGAGCCAAGGAGAGCTTCGAAAAGCTCCGGGACCGTGATCCCGACGATTTTCTCGCTAACTACCGCCTCGGCACGATCTATCAGAAGCTCGCACGAGCTGCGCCTAACGCTGATGCAAAACTTGACTGCATGATGCGCTCCGAGCAAGCGATTTTGAGGGTTTTGGAGCGCACAAAACCGCCCGCCGATCGCGAGGAATTGCCCCAAGAAGGCGCGGAGAGGCGGTTCCACCGCGCGGAAGGATATTCGCTTCTCGGCAGCAATGCCAAGATGCGCTGGCTCGACGAATGGAGCGCCGCGACAGGAGACGCCCGCCGCACAACTGCGCTGCGCTCGCCGTACCTCGCCACCTCCATTCAACATTACCTCGGCGGCTTCGCCGAAGATCTCGACAGCTTTTACGCGGGGATCAACGCGCTCGCGATGCTGAAAATTCAGCTAGATCTCGCAAAAGCGTCCCCTGAGATTTGGGCTGAGAACTTTGACGACGAAGACAAGGCTTCCCAAAACCTTAAGGAGTGCGAGCTGCGCGGGGCGCGCATCGCGTCGACGCTCCAACTCGCGCTAGGGTTGGATGATGCCGTTGCGCGACATGAGGAGAAAAGCGACATTTGGCAAGAGATCAGCCGCGCTGACCTCTTGTTTCTGACGATCGATAAGCCGCTACAAGTCGGCAATGCCTATCGCAAAGCGCTTGCGAAGGCCAATGCATTCGAAGTCGGCGCGGCGGGAGCCAATGTTTTGTTGTTCCGCGACCTCGGGCTCTTGCCAAAAAACGTCGAGGCCGCGCTGAACGAGATGCCTCAGGCTTCCTCGGAGAAACCCCGGCCGCCGGCGCGCGTGATCCTTTTTACCGGCCACATGCTCGATGCGCCGGGCCGACCGGCGGACAAGGCCCGCTTTCCGCACACGCCAGAGGCCGAGGAGGCGGCGCGCAGACTCATCGAAGTGGCGGTTCAAGATGAAATGAAAGCGGAGGGCGGCGTGTCTTTTGGCATCGCCGGCGGCGCTTGCGGGAGCGACATTTTGTTCCACGAGGTTTGTGAATCGCTCGGTATCGCAACACGGCTATTTCTCGCATTGCCGCAGGAAAAATTCCAAGTCGAATCCGTGAACCGCGGAGGCCCGAGCTGGGTCGAGCGGTACCGGCTTCTCTGCGAGCGCGTGCCGCCGCGCGTGCTCGCGCAATCCCAGGAGCTGCCACGCTGGCTCGCGGACAAGACGGATTACGATATTTGGCAGAGGAACAATTTTTGGATGATGTTTAATGCCCTTGCCGAGGGCGCGCGGGGTCTCACGCTTATCGCGCTCTACAACCCCGAGCGCGACCCCGACGGTCCCGGCGGCACGGCGCATCTTGTTGGAGTCGCGTCGCGGTGGGGTTTTAAACCGGTGGAGCTCGACGCGCGGAAATTGCTCAAAAGCTAAGAATTGTGGAACATCAGCCTCCGTTTGTCCCGGCGCTGTTGCTATTGAAAAAGGGCAGGCCTCGTTTTGCGGATTCTTTTATTGGCCCCTTATCGCATGCCGATGCGGCCTTTCAGACCAAGCTGCGGTGCCCGGTGCAAGCTCGCACCGGCAATGCCACGCGCCACGATCTTTTTCGGCATATGACGATCACGCGAGGGCCGCGGCGGGAACAACTGCGCGGCGGTAGAGGGAGCAAGTTCTGCGCCGAAACCCGCGCGCGATCGCCCGTTGTTAGATGTCCGCTCTTTTCGCTTGTGGTACGGCGCGAGTGTCCGTAACCTTACTACCCCCTTCTTAAAGCAGGCTGGGGACGGCATCAGGATTGCCCTTGAATAGTGTGGAGGGCGGACGGGATGCGGAATTAATCAATTATACCACCACTATATTCCTACGAGGGAGGTAGAGATGAAATCCGAGAGAGACCCCAACTTATCCGTTATCGCTATCCTCATAGCCGGTGGCGTCTTGTCTTCTCTGATTGTCTCATTTGCTATTTATCTCTACTTTCAGCGCGGAAAGGGTGACCCATTCTTTGAGACGGACCAATTCAGAGTTTTTCAAGAACGACAAGCAGTAACAAATATTCGCCGGGCAATTGCCGAAGATTTTGTGGCTACGGTGGTGAATTGTACTTCACCTCCAATATCGCCTAGCCAACGTTTAACAGAACAGCAAGTCACCGAACGCGTCACGGCTGCAATCGAAAGAATTTCTTCTTTGAATGTTAGCACCGAAGATCCGAAATGCCAAAATAGTAAAAGTTCGCATTGGACATTCGCGTTGCCGTGCACACTCAAGATTAGCGAATCATTTTCCAAAGTGAGCGGAGGGTTGAATTTCGGCGAAATCAGCCTGTGTAAAACGACCCTTGTTACTTGTATACTTGCCGCAACGCATAGTTGCGCGGAGTCGGCCGATTTCCCCGCCTGCCTGGCAGGGACAATCCTGACGTATGAGGCTATTACAAATGAAATTGCGAAGCCTGTTGAAATCCAGCGTTTAAATAATAAATAACCATATTTATTGATTATTAACTAAAATTCGAACGTTATACCCATGAATAAAATTGCCGTGGATTTTTTTGATAAGATGTTTTTAGTAAAGATGTACTGCGTTACAGCTATGACGGCCTCAAGAGCGGTACAATCTCATCATGGAATGGCGGGACGACGGCCTCATCCTCGGCACGCGCGATCTCGGGGAAACGAGCGTCATCGTCGAGGCGATGACCCGCGCGCACGGCCGCCATTTCGGGCTTGTCAGAAGCGGCCGCTCTCCGCGCTTGCACTCGATGCTGCAACCAGGCACGCATGCCGAATTTGTCTGGCGCGCGCGGCTCGATGAGCACCTTGGGACCTTTGCGGTCGAGCCCGTAAAATCGAAAACCGCCTCTATAATGACAAGCGCCGAAGCGCTGCACGCCATTTGCCTTGTCGCCGCCCTTCTTCGCCTTGCCGCCGAGCGCGATCCGCATCCGCAGCTTTACGAAGGAGCGGCGCGAATCGTCGAGCACATCGAGAGGCCGGAATTGCTTCCGCCGCTTCTTGTGCATTTCGAGGCGGAGATTCTTGCC
>CAYWHF010000184.1:0-5537 GCA_964457695.1 uncultured Methylocapsa sp. | reverse complement strand
ACAATCAAGCGCGGGAATACGGAATTAATGGCCAAAGAAATCCCAAATGCCGGGTTGCTGCCCTTGCCGGACACGAGTCATTTCGCTTTCTTGCAGGACCCCGAGGAGTTTAATTGCAGCCTGATGCGCTTTCTCGGACACGAGACTACGCTTGAAAGACATAGCGCGCCTATGCCCAACTGAAGATCTTTTGGCGAAATGATGCGCGCGGCGGGGCATTTTACCGATGCCGCAACCTCGGGGCGGGCAAGCGCGGGGCAGCTATTTGCTGGCGGGCGCGAGAGGATCATGTATGGGGGTCCGATTTGGTGCTTGACCGGATGACCTCCGGAAGCGCTGACGATTTTTGCCCAGACTACGCAGCCCGTCCCGCGGTCATGGCAAGGTGAACGCACCCCCACACAATAACCCCGTTTACGGTTGCAAAAGTCCGCAATATCCATAAATTGCTTTCTGCTTTCATCTGGAGGGCGAATGACGAATAGTGCGCTTTCACGCACGCCCCCGGGCAGCGAATTGACCGAAGACTGGCTGGCCGTCTTGGTTGGCCTTCTGATCTTCGCGCTTGCGTTGGCAGGGCTGGCTGGACGGGATCTTCTCGGCTGGGCCGTTTCGACTACCGTGTGGACAGATTTTTCCGCGGCTCTCAAACCCACGTCCAACGCGTACTCCGGGCTCGGCGGGTTTGGCGCACTCATTGCGACCTACGCAGCTTTGCTGGTGGTGCTCTCTCTTGGCGTTGGGGCGCTCAAAGGCGACGTCAAGCGTTTTGCTTTTGCCTTCACGGCGGTTTTCTTTATCGGCTACGGCAGCTGGATCGCCGGCAATTTCGCAAGGCTTGCCGCTGTCACGCCAGCCGATTTCCAGAAATTCGCGATAGGCTGGTCGCTGCGGCTTACGAACGAAGGAGGCTATAACATCGCCCTGGTCGCAGGTCTCGTGATCGCGAATTTCTTTCCACGTTTCGCGCATTGGCTCGAAGAGGCGGTCCGGCCCGAGCTTTATATCAAGATTGCAATCGTGATCCTCGGCGGCTTCCTGGCCGTGACCATTGCGGGCAAACTCAGTCTTGCGACCTCGGTGCTCTTGCGCGGCATAGCGGCGATCATCGAAGCCTATTTGATTTACTGGTCCGTAGTCTATTTCGTTGCTCGAAAATGGTTTGGTTTCAGCCGCGAATGGGCGGCGCCGCTTGCATCCGGCATTTCGATTTGCGGCGTCTCGGCCGCGATAGCGACGGGCGGGGCAATAAGGTCGCGGCCGGTCGTGCCCATCCTGGTATCTTCCTTAGTGGTGATTTTTGCTGTCGTGGAAGTCTTGATCCTGCCCTTCCTGGCGCAGACTTTTCTTTCGCATGAACCCTTGGTTGCCGCAGCTTGGATTGGTCTTAGCGTGAAGACGGATGGCGCGGCTGTGGCCGGCGGCGGCATCACCGAGGCCCTCGTTCTTGCCAAGGCTGCCGGTGAAGGCATCCATTATCAGCCCGGCTGGCTCCTGGGTACCACCGCAGCCATCAAGATTTTCATCGACGTTTTTATTGGAATCTGGGCCTTCATTCTTGCCTATATCTGGACCAACCACATCAATGTTGCGAAAGGAGAAGACAAGGCGAAGGCGTCGGAAATCTGGCAGCGTTTCCCCAAATTCATCATTGGCTTCGTATTAACGTTTTTGGTTGGTCTCCTTCTCGCCGTCGGCGCCCCACCTGAAAGGCTCTCCCGGCTCACGCCGGCTATCGGCGAGGCCAATAGCTTCCGCCTGATCTTTTTCGTCCTGACCTTCTTCTCAATCGGCGCCCTCTCGAATTTCCGCAAGCTCTGGCAGGAAGGTATCGGCAAGCTCGCCGCGGTCTACCTGGTGAGCCTGTTCGGCTTTGTCATTTGGGTCGGGCTTCTGATCTCTTGGCTCTTCTTCAGCGGCGTCAAGCCACCACTCGCCAGCTGACAAGTCGAAAGGATAACCGTCCGTCATGCCGGAACCTGATCTTCGCGACGAGCTCAGCAAAATCGAAGCCGAGCCGCTCCTGCCGATCGAGAAGAAGCTCATCGGCTGGAGCCTTGGCATCGGTGTCGCGCTCCTCGCCATCCTTGCGATCGTCAATCATTTCCTTCCCGCCGCGCCTTAGTATAGGAGAGGC
This sequence comes from uncultured Methylocapsa sp., assembly GCA_964457695.1. Taxonomy (GTDB): domain Bacteria; phylum Pseudomonadota; class Alphaproteobacteria; order Rhizobiales; family Beijerinckiaceae; genus Methylocapsa. The sequence goes on along the minus strand of CAYWHF010000184.1, from coordinate 3,400 downwards.
GTCTCGTCTCGAAGGCGGTTGACACCGGGCGGCATATCCGGCGCGCAATGTATGCCCCTGTGCTTCCTTAAGGGCTCCGTAAAGCTCTTATACCAGCCGCCGTAAACATTGACTCGTCATCGCGAGGAGCGCAGCGACGAAGCGATCCAGGAAGCGCGCTGTGACCCCTGGATGGCGTCGCTTCGCTTGCCATGACGGCTAATCCCAACAGGTCATGATTTATGGCGGTTGGTATTACCCTAATCTTTATCCTTTGCGTTGCCGAGAAATCGCACGAAAAAATACCAAGCCAATATGAGCGGCACGAGCGCCAACATAAACAGCGACCAATTAACATCGCCGTGTGCTTCCGGCGAGGTCTCGCAACTCGCGAGGAGTAAGCCAAAGATACTATCGCACCACAGATTCACGGCAGTTCCACAGCGAAAGACCCACGGCATACCCGAAAATGCCAGGGTGCTTTCCTCTCGAAGACAAAGGACGCCTGGCTTCTGCGACCGATGATATTGAATACGCTAAGCGAGATCAAGAAGCTGAATTCCGTGTGCCGTATGACGGAAGAATTGGCTAAGGGTGTTGTTTCGATGCATGCCGCGGAGAGCTTTGAGCGGGCAGGGCGGGCGCGCCGGGCCGCTAAAAGGGTGTGGCTTGCCTGCTAGCGGCCTTATGCGTTACGCGGCACAGTTTGATGATGTTGTTCGTCAGCTTTTCTTGCGAAAGGCGTCGATCGAGACAACCTTGGGCTCGATCTCGGTTGTCGTCGCTTCCTTAAGCCCGGCATTATCCGCGGTTTTGCTTGGATTTGGCGTCCGTTCTTCCTCTTGAAATAGCTGCAATTGCCGCAGCTCAGGCCCTGACACCGCCTCAGCCTCAGGCTGCGCAAGTTCGTTGCTTGCGCTCGATTCGGCCGCTTCGCGTTCGACTGAAAATCGCAACTCAAAGCCGGCGGACGGATCGGCAAAGCGGGTCACCGCATCGAAGGGAACAAGCAGCATTTCGGATATGTTTTGGAACGAAAGCCCGACCTCGAAGGCCTGGTCGGTAACTTGCAAATCCCAGAATTGATGCTGTAGAACGATAGTCATTTCGTCCGGATAGCGCTCGCGCATCCGCTTTGAAAGCCGCACGCCCCGCGCATGGGTTCGAAAGCTGATGTAAAAGTGATGCTCTCCGGGCAGTCCGTCGCGGGCTGCGCTGGAAAGCACGTGCCGCACAGTGCCGCGCAAAGCCTCCTGCACGAGCAGATCGTAACGGATCAGGTCAACCGGCATGCGCAACGCCCGCCCGCGCAATCATTGGCAAACCCCTACGCCCGGCGGGGCGCACGGAAAGCCGCAGGAAAGTGGAGGCTTCTGTTGCCAGGTGCCTCCGGACCCCGCCTTAAAGTGCTAGCTTCAAGGGCTTGATTTCGGCGCTATCACCGCATTACGCGGCGAGAGCAACCGGAGCATAGTTGTCGTTGGCAACTATAAGTTCGGCCCGATGACGGCGGAACCATGCCGGGCAAAAGACCGTCCTTTACACTCCCCGTCGAACCTATTTCGCCCCCGCTAAAGCCCGCTCCCGCAAATCGACGGGCAACGGGCTTTGGTGGAGGCGCCGGGTACCGCCCCCGGGTCCGAAGAGCTTATTTCGACGCCGTTTATCGCCATAGCCGCACAGGGCGGCAGAGCGAATATAAGGCTTGTGACGATTTTTTCAAAATGGAATGACGAGCTCCGACGAAGTCGGCGGCGCCGGGGCTGGGACCGAGCAAAACTTAATCAATTCGGCTTGGAACCTGTTGTCGCCGATGCAGTCCCCTAAACAGGGGACGCAGGAAATCGAGGGGTATGGTTAGGTCGAGGGTTAGCGCTAGAGGATACCGCGAGGCCAGATCCCAGCAATGTCCAATCCCCGCTTATCTGCGGAATGTCGAAGAATATAGTTCAGCGATCTCAAGTTTTTGGAGGTAAAACGTACGCCCATGAAGGAGAAAACAAGAGCCGAAACCGCACGTCCTCAGTCTGCGGCGCGCATGCAGCAAGAGCAGCGACCGAGAGTGGCGAGCCCGCTGACCGCCGAGGAGATGCTGAGGCTCCCCGAGGAATGTGACAAACCCTTACCGGGGGATATAAACCGGGAGCTTGCAACGCCGCGGATCTACCTGCACGGCGTCGCGCAACGCACGCAGATCGACGATTATCTGTCCGCCGTCCAAGGAATGGAGGCCTCCTGGTCGATCAAACTCCCCGAAGGCGCGGGTGTGGGCCTGCCGGGGCGCAGTGCCGAGCGGCTCGACCGGGCAGCGGTTGTCATTCCTGAGGGGCACTGCACAACCCCGTACAAGCCAGAATGGTCGGGTCTTGCCTACCAGCCGCGCATCGCCGGCGAATTTCGCCACCGCATGCTAAGATCGGCCAAAGGCCGCATCATCGAGCCATACTACGGCATCTACGACAATCCAGATGCGCGCAAGGTCTACTGGCCATCGCAATATCCCTGGCGGTGCACGGGACGCATCTTCACCTACACCACCTGGCCCACGCCGAACTGGGCCTGGTCGGGCTCGGGCGTGCTAATCGGTCCGCGCCTGGTGCTAACCGCAGGCCATGTTGCTCCCTGGGGAAAAAGGCCCTGGGCAATGCTCTTCGTCCCGGCCTACTGGGACGGTGCCTCGATCTTCGGCGCGGGCGCGAGCTCGTATGTGTCCGACTATCGCGGCTGGAACACGGGAGGCAGCACGGCGCATGATATCTGCCTTCTGCGCCTTTACAACCCGCTCGGGAACTCGCTCGGCTGGATCGGCTCCAGGACCTACGATGGTGCCTGGGAAGGCGGCAACTTCTGGGCGTTGACGGGATTATCCGGGAGCCATCGCAGGGGCCAACCGGCCCGGGTATCAGTCAGGTGTTCCTGTGCTAGACGACGACGAGGACGGCGATGCTCAGCAGCTCGAGCATCACGGAGATTCCTCACCCGGCGAGTCAGGCGGACCCGTGTTCGGCTTCTGGAACGACGGACCCCACGCAATAGGCACAACCAGCGGGGGCGAGACGATCAGCGGCGGATTCCTCGGCATCGGCAATGAGGACAACAATATCGCAGCTGGCGGAAGTGCGATGGTTGATCTCGTCAAGTGGGGACTGAGCAACTGGCCGTAGCCACTCTTGGGTTCCCTCGCGTCTGACGCGACGGAGCCCAGAGCGCACTTGGCGTCGTTGTGGCGATCTCCCCTGGGCATTTTCCCCCGAGGAGTGGAAGACGCTTCTCGAAAGTGCCATGATGGCTGGGATCGCGTTGACCGCCGCCGCCGCTTTGCAAGTCCGCGAAGCCGAAAAGGCGACTCTTGTCAAAATCACAGAAAATCTTGGGCTCCCGCCCCAAAAATAGGCGGACCCGCCTGCCGCCAGAATCAGCG
>CAYWHF010000183.1:0-5556 GCA_964457695.1 uncultured Methylocapsa sp. | reverse complement strand
CTCACGGCAAAACTGGTCGCGGATGGCCTGGTCGTCGGCTGGTTCAAAGGGCGGCTCGAGTGGGGCCCTCGCGCACTCGGAAACCGCTCCATCGTCTGCGATCCAAGGCGGGCCGATATGAAGGATGTTTTGAACCTCAAGATCAAGCGGCGCGAGAGCTTTCGTCCCTTCGCGCCTTCGATCCTTCGCGAACACGTCGCTGAATGGTTCGAGGAGGACGACGATGTCCCCTTCATGATGCAGGTTCATCAGATCCGCGAGGAGAAGCGCGCGCTCATTCCCGCTGTTACGCATGTCGACGGGTCTGGGCGCCTGCAAACCGTGCACCGGGCGACAAATCCCTGCTACTGGAGCCTGATCGATTCCTTCAGAGAGCTTACCGGCGTGCCGATAGTCCTTAACACGTCGTTTAACGAGAACGAGCCGGTCGTTTGCCGGCCGCAAGAAGCTCTCGACTGCTTTCTGCGAACGAATATGGACGTGCTGGTTCTCGGCAGCTTTCTCATCGAGCGGCGTCCGGTGGCCTGATTGAGATTGACACGCCGGGAATGTGCCACGGCTTGTGGGTTTACGCCGGTCCCGCAGGGGGTAGAGAAGCACAATCAGGCCGGTGCCGGGGAGCGCGCGATGACGAAGTTTGAAGACTTCTTCCACCCTTTCTTGCATTTGCGCCGGCTCGTCCGGCGCAACGAGGCCTGGTTCATCGCTTTTGCGGCCGGCATCGGCGCCGTCGCAGGCCTTTGCGTGACTGTGCTTCTTGGCTCAGCCAATCTGCTGCACCGTTTGTTTTTTGGGGTGAGCAAATTGAGCAGCCTTGCGGCACTTGCATCGCCATATCTCGTGCTGGTTCCGCTTGCAGGCGGGCTTCTTCTTGGAATTTTGAGCGTCTCAGTTCAAAAGTGGTTCCCAAAGCGCCCTGTCGATCCCATCGAGGCCAATGCGCTGCATGGCGGGCGGATGTCGGTCAAGGAAAGCGTGCTCATTGCCGCGCAGACGGTAATTTCGAACGGTTTTGGCGCATCGGTTGGGCTCGAAGCGGCCTATACGCAGATGGGTTCAGGGCTTGCCTCTTGGCTTGGGCGCTTGTTCCGGCTACGGCGAAGCGACATGCGCATGCTCGTCGCCTGCGGTTCGGCCGGCGCGATCAGCGGGGCATTTGGCGCGCCTCTGACCGGCGCCTTTTATGCGTTCGAACTCATTTTGGGAACTTATACGCCCTTTGGCCTTGCGCCCGTTGGCGCGGCGGCGGTGACCGGCATTCTCGTTGCCGAGGCGTTTGGCGCGAGCGGCAGCTTCATGAATCAAATGGCGATGACTTCGGCGCTTTCCCAAACGGATTTTGCTCTTCTGCTTTTGCTTGGCGTGATATGCGCGCTCTTTGGCGTTTGGATGATGCGGGCCGTCACACTGGTCGAGGGGCTGTGCGCCCGCCTGCCAATGCCGCGTGCGCTCCTGCCCGCGATCGGCGGCTTCACCGTCGGGCTTTTCGCACTTCTCACACCAAAAGTTCTCTCGTCTGGCCATGAAGCCTTATTTGAGCTTTTCCGCCGTGCTCCCGGGCCATCGGACGTGGTCCTGATAACCCTTTTGCTAAAGACGGCCGCATCGGTGATTTCGCTTGGCACCGGCTTTCGCGGCGGGCTCTTCTTCGCATCGCTTTTCCTCGGCGGCATGATTGGTCAGGTCTACTTCTTTGCGGTTCAATATATCGATGCGCCGCTGACGCCTGACGTGTACATTTGCACACTGATCGGGATGGCGGCACTTGCCGTTGCGATTATCGGCGCACCGCTGGCCATGAGTTTTCTGGCGCTGGAGACAACGGGCAATTTTCCCCTCGGCCTTGTGATGCTTGCCGTTGCCAGCATTGTGTCGATTATCGTGCGCCGCACCTTCGGCTATTCTTTTGCCACCTGGCGGCTCCATGTGCGCGGCGAATCTATCCGCAGCGCGCAGGACGTCGGCTGGATGCGCGATCTGACGGTGGCGCGCCTCATGCGAACAGACACGCCAAAGGCGCAGTTTGATATGACTCTCTCGGAGTTCATGAAAACGTTTCCCGCGCAATCCTCGAATCAATGGGTTGCCGTGACCGGCAAAATGGATCGCTACGCAGGCATAGTGTTTGTTCCCGACGTCCATATCGCCGCAATGGGGGCCAGAGCGGGTGAAACCGCGCTCGGCGAGCTCGCGAAATCGCCTGAACTATTTTTGTTGCCTGGCATGAATATTCAGCTTGCCGAGCAGGCTTTTGAGGAAACCGAAACAGAGGCGCTTGCCGTTCTCGACAGTGAAAAGGACCGCCATGTCGTCGGGCTTTTGACCGAGGCCCACGTCTTGCGCCGCTATACCGACGAACTTGCTAAGGCGCACCGGGATCTTTTGGGCGAGAACTGGGTTGCCGGCCGGCCGTGAGCGGGTAAAATTTTAATGCTCGAGGAACTGGCTTCAGAGCTAGAGTCTAAATATCCCGCCCTTCGACTTCGAGCCTGAGTTTCTCGACCAGTTTTTGAATATCTGGCGCGAGCGGATAAATCGCGAGCGCCTTGTTAAAAACCTCCAAAGCCCTGTCACCAAAACCTTCTCTTTGCAGGATTACGCCCATACCGGTCAGCGCGCCAAAATGGCGCGGCTCCAATCGGAGCACCTGACTGATGTCGGCCATCGCGCCATCCAAGTCGCCCGCCGAAAACCTCACCGTTGCCCGCTCGTTCCAAGCTTCGGCCCAGTCAGGCTCCCATGCGACAAGCTTGTCGAGAAGCGAAAGTGCGAGCGAAAATTTTTGCGCTTCAATCGACGCCGCTGCGCGCTGCATGAGGAGACTTGCCGTGTCGGAAGAAGATTGCAGCCAGAGGCGCTCAATCGATAAGGCAATCTGTTCCGCTTCCTGCGGCTTGCGGGCTTCTCGAAGACGTTCGAAAAGTGCATCGAGCTTTTGTTTGCGCGCCTCTTCGGGCGCGGGATTTGGCGCCAAGGGTTTTTTCAGCGCCTCGGCTGTTGCGGCCTCGGGGTCGCGCGCCGCTGCAGATTTTTGCCCCGGAAGGACAGGGGATTGCGCCGTGCCGGAGGGCATCCCATCGCTCTGTGCGAAAGCCGCGGTCTTAACCAAAGCCGTCCCGGCCAGCAAAGCAGCCAAGGCGCAGTAGAGATTGAGACGCCAAAACTTCAATCGGGAGATCCGAAAGGCCATGTCCCGGCGGTTGCGCTCAGCCTTGCCGGGCCTTGTAGCGTTTTTGCACCTTGTTGATGATATAAACCCTGCCTTTGCGCCGCACCAGCCGGTTCGCGCGGTGGCGCGCGCGCAAGGATTTTAAGGAGTTCCGGACTTTCATTTGGTCGCACCCCAAAGAACAACCGGCCATTTCAAAGCCGGCTCGCTTTTAAGCCACGATCTATGCCCCAATTGCGCCCGGCGATCAACCTCAAAGCCGCAGCCAATGGCAATCAATCCCTGGGAGCCGCGTGACGCCCGGTGAATCGCCGCCGCGTAGCGGCGCCGTTCCCCTCGCATTGAGCTTATCTCAATAACCCGGTAGAAGGCGTGTGGCGTCACCCTGAGACAATTGCCGATGAACGACCCTGCCGATCCGTACAATCAGGAAGACGTGCAAGCCCTGGCGCAGCAACAGGCCGCGATTCTGATGCAGGCCTTGCCGCATATGCTGCGTTATGATGACGCGATTGTCGTTGTCAAATATGGCGGCAATGCCATGGGGGACGACAAGGTTGCGCGGGCTTTTGCGCGCGACATGGTTTTGCTTGAACAGTCGGGAGTCAACCCGGTTGTCGTTCATGGCGGCGGGCCGCAGATTGGGGCGATGCTTGGCAAGCTCGGCATCAAATCTGCGTTTGCGGACGGGCTTCGAATCACCGACCGTGCGACGATGGAAATCGTCGAGATGGTGCTTGCCGGTTCGATCAACAAACAGATCGTCGGTTTCATCAATGCCGAGGGCGGGCGGGCAATCGGACTTTGCGGCAAGGATGGCAATATGGTGCTCGCGCGCAAGATCCCGCAATCGGGAATGGATGTCGATCTCGGTTTCGTCGGAGAGCCAGCCAAAGTTGATAGAACGGTGCTCGATCAGGTGTTAGGGCGCGAGCTCATCCCCGTGCTTGCGCCGGTCGCACAGGACGAGGATGGCGAAACCTATAATGTCAACGCAGACACTTTTGCTGGCGCAATCGCGGGCGCGCTTAATGCGAAGCGGCTCTTGCTGCTGACGGACGTGCCAGGTGTCCTCGGCCGCGACGGCCAAATGATCAAGCAAATGCGTGCCGGCGAAATTCATGGCCTCATCGCCGATGGCACGATCACCGGAGGCATGATTCCGAAGGTCGAGACCTGCGTCTATGCGCTCGAGCAAGGAGTCGAGGGCGTCGTTATTCTCGATGGCAAAATGCCTCATGCCGTGCTCATCGAACTGTTGACGGATCACGGCGCCGGGACTCTCATTACACGCTGATTGACAAAGGGGGCTTGCTTGAATGATTCCTTCGACAATGCGTCCGGCATCGCCGCCAGCGAGCGCCTCGATTCAGTTTTGGCGCCGATGGAAGCGCCCGCCGAATCCTTGCCGATTACCGCCATCCCATGGCACATCGATACTTGGGTTTTCGATCTCGACAACACGCTCTATCCGGCAACTTCCGACCTCTGGCCAAAGATCGACCAGCGCATAACGCTCTACATTGGCGCAATTTTTGGGCTCGACGGTGTGTCATCCCGCGCGCTGCAAAAATATTACTATGAGCGCTACGGCACGACTTTGCGCGGCCTCATGGAAGAGCTTGGGATCGGCGCGCAAGATTTTCTTGATTTCACGCATGATATCGACCGCTCCTCGCTTCTTCCCAATCCCGTGCTTGCCGCCGCAATCACGGCCCTGCCTGGGCGCAAGCTCATTTTGACCAATGGTTCGCGCGAACATGCCTTGGCTACTGCACGCGCACTTGGACTTGGATCGCTATTTGACGATATTTTTGACATTGCCGATGCCGACTTTCTGCCGAAACCGGCTCCAGAAACCTATGCGCGTTTTTTCAAAAGACACGAGATCGACCCTTCCCGGGCGATGATTTTCGACGATCTTGCGCGCAATCTTATCATTCCGCATGAGCGAGGGATGACGACGGTCTTGGTCGTGCCAAGACCGGACCAAAAAATTCATCGTGAAGACTTCGAGACCGATCTTACTGCAGCGGCGCCTCATATCGACTATGTCACCAGCGATCTCGCGGCGTTTCTGATTGGCCTCGCTCCGCCGGCCCCGGTTCGAACGGCCTTTAAGCTGTTGACAACCGGCCGCGGCTCCGCAAGACCTCACCTTTCTACCCGATGCACGCGCTTGTTGGAGATCCCTATGCTCGACCTCGAAAGAACGATCAATGCGGCCTATGAGGCGCGCGCCAGCATCGATGCGAAGACAAAAGGCGACATTCGTGAAGCCGTCGATGAGGCTTTGAGCTTGCTCGATAGCGGAAAACTCCGCGTTGCCGAAAAGATTGATGACGCCGTTGCCGTCCCCGTCAACGCCGTAGAGCAGGATGCTTTTC
>CAYWHF010000182.1:0-5597 GCA_964457695.1 uncultured Methylocapsa sp. | reverse complement strand
GCGGGAAGATTGGCGCGCGATCCCCTTTGTCACCATTGACCCCGAGGATGCCAAAGACCACGACGACGCCGTTTATGCCGAACGCGATGGCAGCGCTAACAATCCGGGCGGCTTTGTTCTGCATGTCGCGATTGCCGATGTCGCGGCCTATGTGCGGCCCCCGTGTGCGCTCGATGCCGAGGCCTTGGATCGCGGCAATTCGGTTTATTTTCCGGACCGCGTCGTGCCCATGCTGCCCGAGCGGATCTCCAACGACCTTTGTTCGTTGCGTCCAGACGAAGACCGCCCCGCGCTTGCCGCCCGCATGGTGATTGCCGCCGATGGCCGCAAGGTGAGTCATAGCTTTCACCGGGTCATGATGCGCTCGGCCGCAAAACTATCTTATGCGCAGGCGCAAATGGCAATCGACAACGGACCGCGCGATGATACGGAGGCCCGCATTCACACGCCCGTCTTGGTTCCCCTTTACGAGGCCTATCGCGCGCTCAAAATTGCGCGCGGAGAGCGCGGCCCGCTCGATCTCGACCTTCCGGAGCGCAAAATCATTCTCGATAAAGCGGGCAAAGTCAAATCCGTCGTCATCCCGCCGAGGCTTAACGCGCACCGGCTCATCGAGGAATATATGATTCTCGCCAATGTTGCGGCGGCGGAAACGCTGGAAACGAAAAATCAAGCCTTCGTCTATCGCGTGCATGACGAGCCGTCGCTCGAAAAGCTCAACAATCTCGCCGAATTTCTGGCGTCCCTCGGCATAAAGCTCGCTAAGGGAACGGTGATGCGCGCGGCGCAATTCAATCGGATCTTGGCGCGCGTCAAGGGCACGGACAATGAGCATATCGTCAATGAAGTCGTGCTGCGCACCCAGGCACAGGCCGAATATGCGGCGGAGAACTACGGTCATTTCGGCCTCAACCTGCGGCGCTACACACATTTCACCTCGCCGATCCGCCGCTACGCCGATCTCATTGTCCACCGCGCTCTTATCTCCGCGCTCGGTCTTGGGCCGGATGACTTGGGCTCCGTTGACGGCAAGGAGCTTGCGGAGATCGCCGCAAAAATTTCGGCCGCCGAACGCCGCGCCATGGCGGCCGAGCGCGAAACTAGCGACCGGCTGATTGCGGCGCATCTTGCGGAAAAAACCGGAGCGGAATTTACGGGGCGCATATCGGGCGCAACGAGCGCGGGGCTTTTCGTAAGACTCGACGAAACGGGCGCGGACGGGTTTATACCGGCGGCAACGCTCGGCGACGATTATTTCTGCCACGACCCAAAGCGCCACGCGCTCATTGGCTCCAGGACCGGACAAATCCATAGGCTTGGCGACATCGTTACGGTGCGGCTCGTCGAGGCAGCCCCGCTCGCGGGCGCGCTGCGCTTCGAGCTTTTGAGCGAGTCTGGGCCAGTTCAGGCACGGAGAAAGTCTGCAAATGCCAAGGGCAGGGCGCGCAAGAAAACGCAAACCGCTTCGAAACGGCGTTCTGCCAGGAAGGCTGCCAAGCAATGAGCGCGGAATGCTAAACCTGCCGCCCTAAACGGGGCCGGGATTGAACAGAGTTATGCCCACGCTTGTTGTCGATTCGGCAAATTTCTCGAGCGAAGCCGCTTCTCCGGCCGTTTGGCCAACCCTGGCGCTCATCCTATCTCTACGTTTGTTGCCGATCCTGAAAGGCGGTCGCATTGCCTATAAATGGGCTTTGCGCATGCATGGTTTTGAAAACGCGGTGCGGCACGGAATCGTATTTGGCAAAAGCGATATCATTTGAACTCTGTGACAAGTAGGACAAGCCTCAGTACATCCCTTTCGCCGCGCGAAACTCTTATTTCGCTTGGCAGCGCGATCGTCTCCGTGACGATTGTCGGCATCGGACTGTCGCTGACCTTTCCGCTTCTTGCGCTGCGGCTCGACCAGCAAGGATTTTCGGCGCGCGCGATTGGCTTCAATGCGGCTGCGGCCGGTCTTGCAGTATTTTTTGGAGCTGCCGCTGTCCCAGCTCTTGTCCGGCGGTTTGGAGTGAAGCGGGTTTTGCTGCAAGCTATTTTTGTCAGCTTCTTTAGCCTTTTTATCTTTGCCGTGACTCAAAATTATTGGTTGTGGCTCGCTAATCGCGTGGCGTTTGGCGGCGCGCTTAGCGTGCTCTTTGTCACAAGCGAATATTGGATCAATGCGCTGGCCCCGCCGCGTCAGCGCGGCTTTGTCTTGGGGTTTTACGCGACAAGCTTAGCTGCCGGTTTTACCGCTGGCCCTATAATTTTAGGTTTTACCGGCACCGCCGGGACCCTGCCTTTCCTGGCTGGCATGGCGCTCTTCGCACTCGCCGTAACACCGATTGTCGTTTGGAGCGGCAAGGCACCCGATTTCGAAACGGTCCCAAAAGCTGGGTTGTTCGTCATTCTCGCCAGCGTGCCGCTCGCAGCATTTGCCGGATTGCTGCATGGCGCGATTGAAACCGCAAGTCTTGGCCTGTTGCCCATCTATGCGCTGCGCGCCGGAGAATCTCCCGAAACCGGAGCGCTGCTCGTGAGCCTTTTTTCGCTTGGCAATGTTGTGTTCCAGCTCCCGGTCGGTTTTATCTCGGATCAAATGGGACGAGGCAGGCTGTTGGTCTATCTTGCCTCCCTAAGCCTTTGCGGAGCGATTGCATTGGCAGTTGCCGGACCCGGGCGATTTTTCTTCTTTTGCTGCCTGCTCGTGATTTGGGGGGGCGCCGTGGGCAGCCTTTATGCGGTGGGCCTTGCACATCTTGGCTCGCGCTATAGCGGTGCGGAATTGGCGAGCGCAAATGCCGCCTTCATCATGCTCTATGCGCTCGGCATGATCGCAGGTCCTCCCTTTGTTGGCTTGGGCATGGACCTTAATCCGCCAAACGGATTGTTTTTCTCTATCGCCGCCTTACTCGGGCTCTATCTTGCCCTTGCGTGGTGGTGCCGCGCGCGCATATCAGCCGGATAAATTTTGGCGTAAGGTCTGGCTTGCCTGCCCGGCTGCAGACGCATGGCGGTGACGCTTTTTGCGCGCTATGCTAATGCGGATCTGAGCTCACTCGATCACCGCCCGCCGGTGGCCCTGGACCACAAATGGTTGAAGAAACGCATTTCGGCTTTTCCCGCGTTCCCCTGCAAGAGAAACAGGTCCGGGTAGACGAGGTCTTTGATAAGGCCGCGCCGCGCTACGATCTCATGAACGATCTCATGTCCGGAGGCCTCCACCGCATCTGGAAGGATATATTTGTCAGCAAGGTCAAACCATCAAAAAAAACGCGCTTCCGCCATATCGACGTGGCGGGCGGCACCGGCGACATCGCCTTCAGGGTAGCAAGAGCGGGCTCGCATTTGACCGAAGTTGGGGTGCTCGACATCAATGCCGCCATGCTTAACGAAGGACGCAGACGCGCCGCCAAAAAACGGTTTGAGGCTTGGCTAAACTTTGCCGAGGCAAATGCGGAAGAGCTGCCGTTTCAAGACAACAGCTTTGATGCCTATACAATCGCCTTCGGAATTCGCAATGTGCCGAGAATTGGAAAGGCGCTCACCGAGGCGCATAGAGTGCTGCGGCGCGGCGGAAGATTTCTGTGTCTTGAATTTTCAAACGTGAATGTGCCTCTTCTCGGCCGCCTCTATGAGGCTTATTCGTTTCGCGTGATTCCGCTTCTTGGCCGCTATGTCGCGGGCGATGAAAAGCCCTATCGCTATCTCGTCGAATCGATTGCGCGTTTCCCCGATGCCGAGAGTTTTTGCGGCAAGATCGCAGGGGCAGGGTTTGCGCGGACTTCCTTCACGCGGTTATCGGGCGGGATTGTCGCCATTCACTCCGGATGGAAGGTTTAGGTAATGATCTTCGTTCCCACGCGAGGCAACACTCTCCTTCTAATTTGCAACTGGCAACGTATACCTCGCTCCCCGGCTTTGCCGGATCGAGCCCTTACCTAGGGCGGGCGGCGGTTTTGCCTTCTTCCTTCGGTTCCTCCTTGCGGCTGATGCGTGCTGGTCTCGTGCTCGCGCGCGCGGGCGTTTTTAGCGGCCTCGACCCCGCGATCCTGCCGCCCGCCGCGCGCCTTCCCTTGGGACTAGCGCGCTTGCTTGCCCCGCGCAGGTCAAAAGCCCCGGCCGGGAAACCCGCTCCCGGCCTTGCCAACCTTCCCGCCGCGATCAGCCGGCTCGGTCCCTCTTATGTCAAGCTCGGCCAGTTCCTGGCGACGCGGCCAGATGTTGTCGGCAACAGGGTCTCTTATGAGCTCGAATTTTTGCAAGACCGGATGGCAGCCTTTGCGCACAAAGTTGCGATAGCGACCATAGAGGCAGCCTTCGGCAAAACGCTCGATCGCATTTTTGCAAGCTTTGGAGAGCCCGTTGCCGCCGCATCTATTGCCCAAGTGCACAGGGCGCGCGTGCAAGGAAGCGATGGCGATGGCGAAGTCGCCGTCAAGGTGCTACGCCCCGGAATCGAACGGCTTTTCCGGCGCGACCTCTCGGACATGTATTTCGCCGCGCTTTTGGCTGAGCGCTACTCGGGCGAGGCGCGACGCCTGAAACTCGTCGAGGTTGTCGATACGCTCGCCCGCACCGTCAAGATGGAAATGGATTTCCGGCTCGAGGCCGCCGCAGCGTCCGAATTCGCCGAGAACACGGCGCAGGACAAAGAATTCCGGGTACCGAAAGTCGATTGGGACCGGACCACGAAAGAGGTGCTGACGCTCGAATGGATCGACGGAATTCCGTTATCCGATGTCAAAACGCTCGCGCATAAGGGGTACGACCTCCAGGGCCTCGCACGCAACGTCATACAGTCTTTTTTGCGCACGGCCATGCGGGACGGGTTTTTTCATGCCGACATGCACCGCGGCAATCTGTTCGTCGATCCGCAGGGGCGTCTTACGGCGGTGGATTTCGGGATCATGGGCCGGCTCGGCTTAAAGGAGCGCCGGTTCCTCGCCGAAATCCTCTATGGCTTCATCAAGCGCGATTACCTGCGGGTGGCAGAAGTTCATTTCGAGGCGGGCTATGTGCCGCGCGTCCACCGGGTCGAAGATTTCGCCCAGGCGCTCAGGGCAATCGGCGAGCCGATCCATTCGCGGCCCGCCGAACAGATTTCCATGGCGAAACTTTTGAAGCTTTTATTCGAGATTACGGGCCTCTTCGACATTAAAACAAGGACCGAGCCCGGTTTTTTGCAAAAAACTATGGTCGTGACCGAAGGGGTGGCGCGCACGCTCGATCCGAAACTCGACGTGTGGAAAACAGCCGAACCCGTGGTCGGCGAATGGATCGCGCAGAACCTCGGGCCAATTGGGAAATTGCAGGATGCGGGCCGCGCGGCCTCGACACTCGCGCACTTTGCCGCGAGTTTGCCTTCGACGCTGCTCCGGGGGGAAAATATTTTGGACCAGCTCGAGGGCATGGCCAAAAACGGTGTTGTGCTATCTGAGGAGGCCATTGCCGAAATAGGCAAGGCCGAAGCGCGTGGGGCACGTCTCGGCCACATTGCGCTCTGGCTCATCGTGGCAATCGGCGTCATCATGCTGTTGCGTTAGATGCTTTTCCTCTCGCCGCGGGCCCCACGCGACAGCTCGTCGGCGTGCCCCGCCCGGAATTCACCGAGC
>CAYWHF010000181.1:0-5606 GCA_964457695.1 uncultured Methylocapsa sp. | reverse complement strand
GGCTCGACCGGGAGACTTCGGGCGTGTTGCTCATTGCCAAGAGCCGGAAAATCGCCGCGGAGCTTGGCGAAATTTTTCGCTCCCGGCAAGCAACAAAAGTCTATTGGGCGCTCGTTCGAGGCGTGCCGAAGCCTGCACAAGGGCGAATTTCCCTTTTTCTCGCAAAGGGCGATGGCATGGAGAGGGACCGCTCGGAGCGGCAGGGCACAGAGGCACGTGGCTTGGAAAAGATGCGGGTCGCCGCCCATGGCGACGAGGACGCGCGCCATTCGGTGACCTATTACGCAATCGTCGATAAGGCGCCGCCGCTCCTCGCCTGGCTGTCACTAAAACCAATCACTGGGCGCACGCATCAATTGCGCGCCCATGCCGAGGCGATCGGCCATCCGATCATCGGCGACGCAAAATATGGCGCAAGGCCCCCAACAGGACAGGCCAGAGGCGATCCTTTGCGATCGATACCCGAGGCGATCGAACAAAAGCTGCATCTTTTGGCGCGCCGCCTGGTTTTGCCGCATCCGCGCGGCGGCTTGCTTGACGTCACGGCACCGCTGCCGCCGCATATGCAACACGCTTTCAATATGTTTGGCTTCGATGCGAAGCGATTCGACCCCATCGAGAACGCGCCAGAATGAGTTTGCCGAACGCAACGCGGCGTTAGATGCAGCGACGGCCAGCTGTCCGGCGGACACATGGGTGACAAAATATGAGCGTGCGTGAAACCGTCCATGCCGGCCGTTCTGCTGGGGGTAGCCGGGATCGATCCGCTCGTGCCTGCCGAGGCAAATGGCGGAGCCTCTACTTTGTGCGCCACCAGTCTATTAACCCGGTTGCGATCGTTTGGCTCGAGCACAAAGCCGCTGTTTGTCAAGATTTGGAGTTAACGATTCAAGAAACCAGCGGGGATTTGGCGCAACAGCTCGCGGCCGGCCACTTCGCCAAGCAACGCCGCACCGGATAGGGGTCCCGACGAGGCCGTCTCAAAATGCCGGGAGCCGTCGGGCGCGAGCACGATGGCATGAAAAGCGAGCGCGCCTGCTTCGACATGCGCGTGCGCGCCGATCGGGGTCTTGCAGGAGCCATCGAGGATATTCAAAAAGGCGCGCTCCGCGGCGAGCTCTGTGGCTGTTCGTGCATCGAGCACGGGGGCGAGGAAATCTTGAGCAGCGCGATCGCCGCTGCGCGCGGTAACGGCAATCGCGCCCTGGCCCGGCGCCGGGACAAATTCTCGCGCGTCGAGGATTGCGGTTGCCTCGGTTGCGAGGCCGAGGCGTTTTAGGCCTGCAAGCGCGAGCAGCGTACCGGCGGCCTCGCCCCTGGCGACTTTCGCAAGGCGCGTCTCGACATTGCCGCGCAGAAGCGCGATCTCAAGATCCGGCCGCAGCCGCTTGACCATGGCGCCGCGCCGCAGTGAAGCCGTGCCGACAATGCTTCCTCGCGCGAGCGAAAGCGGGTGCGGCGCGTTGGGCGAAATCCACGCATCGCGCACATCCTCGCGTGGAAGATAGCCCGCGATTTCTATTCCCGCGTGCAGGGTCGTGGGCAAATCCTTGGCCGAATGCACTGCCAGGTCAATATCGCCATTGAGCAACGCAAGGTCGAGCTCCTTGGTAAAAAGCCCCTTGCCGCCAACCTCGCTCAATGGCCGGTCGCGAATCATATCGCCGCTCGTCTTGATGGCGGCGATCGCGATGCAATTTGCTTTTAAGCCATGCGCCGATTCGAGGCGGCGGACGAGTTCGCGCGCCTGAGCCAGCGCCAACGGGCTGCCGCGCGTGCCGATTTTGATGGGATTAGCCAATTTTGGCCGCGAATGGGGATCAAGATCTGGCACATTCCCTCTTGTGCATATTGATTCTATAGTTTCACATCTAATGCGCCGCGCGGCGGATGCCAAAATATTTTCGCCGCGGTGAAAGGAAAAGGTTAGGGGAAAGAGATGCGCGTGCTTGGCATTGAAACAACCTGCGACGAAACCGCCGCCGCGATCGTTCAGCTGCTGCCCGGCGGTCCTGGCGAGATTTTGTCCAACGAAATCATGAGCCAGATTGCCGAGCATGTGGCTTATGGCGGCGTCGTGCCGGAGATCGCCGCGCGCGCGCATATAGAGACCTGCGACAGGCTTGTCGAACGTGCGCTTGCCCGCGCGCAATTGGAGCTCAACGATCTCGATGGCATTGCCGCGGCAGCAGGCCCTGGCCTCATCGGCGGGATCATGGTCGGGTTGACGACGGCGAAGGCCCTGGCATTGGCGTGCCGAAAACCCTTCCTTGCTATAAACCATCTCGAGGCGCACGCCTTGACGGCAAGGCTTACCGACGAAGTTGCCTTTCCCTATTTGCTGCTCTTGGTCTCGGGCGGCCACACGCAACTCGTCGCAGTGCGGGGCGTCGGGAGCTATCTCCGGCTCGGCTCCACGGTGGACGATGCCGCGGGCGAAGCTTTTGATAAGGTCGGCAAGATGCTTGGCCTTGCCTATCCTGGCGGGCCTCAGGTCGAGAAGCTCGCGGCCGACGGCAATGCCGCGCGCTTCGATCTTCCCCGTCCCATGCTCGGCCGTTCAAATCCGGACTTTTCTTTCTCGGGATTGAAAACCGCGGTACGGCTCGAAGTGGAACGCATTGGCACCTTGACGCCCGCGGATGTGGCGGACGTCTGCGCCGCGTTCCAAGCCGCGATGGTCGATTCGATCATCGACCGCTGCCGCGCGGGCCTGCGGCTCTTCCGGGAAACCGTGGGCCAGCCGAATGCCATGGTCGTTGCGGGCGGCGTTGCCGCCAATAGCACCCTCCGGCGCACATTGGTGCGTTTTTGCGCCGAGGCGGGGCTGCGTTTGATCACCCCGCCGGCAGATCTCTGCACCGACAACGGGGCCATGATCGCATGGGCGGGAATCGAGCGGCTTTCGCTCGGCCTTGTCGACGATTTGACCTTCGCTGCCCGACCACGCTGGCCTCTCGATGCAAATACAGAGGCCGTCCATCATGGCAAGGCATGAGGGTGGGCTAAGTTACTTGGCGAGTTCCTTAAGGCCGAAACGGATGAGTTCGGGCGCAGGCGCGCTCTCGCCGAGCGCAGCGAGCGAAGCCGCAACCGCCGCCGCCGCCTGCGGCCTCCCAAAGCCGAGATTGACGAGGGCCGAGAGCGCATCCTGCGCGGCGGCCGGCTGACCGCCGCCGGTCGAAGCGGCTTGCGCGGCGATCGCATCGCCCATGCCGGACACGGCCGCCTTGTCCTTCAGCTCGGCGACGATCCGCGCGGCGAGTTTTGGCCCAACCCCGGGCGCGCGTGCAATCGCGGCCTTGTCCTGCTGCGCAATCGCGGCGGCAAGCTCTTCAACGCCGAGCACGGTTTGAACGCCAAGAGCGACCTTTGAGCCCACGCCCTGCACCGATTGCAGCAGCCGGAACCAGTCGCGTTCGGCATCCGACGCAAAGCCAAAGAGCTTGATCGAGTCCTCCCGCATTTGCGTCTCCACCGCGAGCGCCATCGCCTCGCCGGGCCGCGGCAGTTTTCGCAGCGTGCGCCCTGAGCAATGCACGATGTAGCCGACGCCCTGCACGTCAAGGATCACAAAATCCTCGCCGAGGGAGTCGACGATACCCTTGAGTTTGCCGATCATTTGGGAATCGCCGGTGGTCCGGTGCCGCTATAGAGCATCGCCCGGCGAACCGGAAACCGGGAGTAAAGTCCCCCGCGGTAAAACTATTGTTCCGAGGGCTCGCCGCCTTGTGATTGGCCGCTCGGGGAGTTGGTCTGGATGGTCGGTTTGCCAGCCGTGGCACCCTGCGGCAGGCCCGCGGGTCTCGGACGCGCCGGACCCGGCGCGGGGACCGGTTGCCCGGGCAGGGCGGGCATCGGTAGCGGGCGAGCCGCGCGCATCCGCTCTGGCGTCCAGTAGGAATCCGGGTCAGGTTTGCCGGGGGACGGCGTAACGCTTTGAGTCGTTTGGGCAAGGGCCGTTCCCGGCCCGGCGACGGGCGCGGCCATCAGGACGACGAGCGCGAGACGCCACGGCTGGAAGAATTCAGTCAGCATTGCCTTGCTCCACTTCCTGGCGGAACGCGGGACGCGGTCAAGGCGCAAGGGGAAGCCAGCTTGACCGCGGGAGGCGCACCACCGATGCAGCTGTCACAAGTCTCCCGCGAGATTGTTGCCAGCCCGTTGGGCGATGGGCTGGCCCTCGTCGAGTCATGCGCGCAAGGCACGCGATGTCAGCAGTTGCCGGGTATACTGCAAACCAAGCTTATCAAATCGCCGAACGAGTTGCCAGGACCTAACTCGCCGGGCGCGCCGAAGATAGAGCCACCATCCACTAAGACCGGGGGGGTGTCGACAAGCAAAAATGAAGTTACGGATATGACAATGTTGCCGCCGAGGATCCCGGCCGGAGCCACACCGAAGTCCTGAACCTCGGGCCCGCCGCTCGAGCCCCCCATTTCAGCCGAACCCCACTCGAAATTGTTGGTGTCGATATTTAACACCTGCGCGTAATTCGCAATCGGGGTGCTGCTCCTGCAGTTGTCGAGGAGGTTGCAGGGGTAGCCAAGCTGTGTGATATGGGTGTTCGGATCTGCGTCATACGCGAAGCCGAAAAAACCGACGACGTCGCCGATCCGTTCCGTTACCCCTTGTCTGACCTTGTCTCTCAACACGAGCAGCGCATCGTCCTGGATATTGGGAACGGTGCCGCCGCCGGTGAACCAGACGTTCGTCGTTGTGACGAAAGCCGGGTGCCATATGCCGTAGGGGGCCTTGATCCTTCCCGCCGCCGGATCGAAGTGCAGCGCCGGAACGAAAACCCAGTTGGCGAAGAAGTTGCGGTTGCCGTCCGAGACGCAGTGGCCGGCTGTTGCAATCACGCGGAAGCGAATGACCGAAGCCGAGCAGACAAAGTCGCCCTGTCCCGGGATGGTGAAAAACAGCTGACCCACCAGGGAATATGGAAAGGCTTTGAACGTGTTCGGCACCGGGTACAATTGGTTGACGGTGAACGGAAAACCTCCCGTGCCGACCAGAGCGGGCGCAACTCCGCTCCGAGGCGCCGCGGCTTTGTGTATATAAAGATTCACGGCCATGGCCGGGTCGTAGGGGAAAGTGGGCGCACCGCCTGGCATTGGCGCCGGCGGCTTGGCGGTCACCCTCCTTTTCGCCGTGCCGGCTTTGCTCTTCGAGATCATGACCATCGGCTTGGCGTTCGCGAACCGCTCGGGCGTCCAGTAGGCCTCCGTGGCCGCTCTCGCGGTTGGCGAGACGGTAAGAGTGACGGCGTTGGCTGCCGCCGCCGGTTCAGCCGCCGGCAGGCTGACTGTCGCGACGCCCAAACCGATGAAAGCCGCTACAGCGGTCCGGTTCATAAAAGCAAAAAAAGCAGTGGTGCTAGGCATCTAAATTTCCTCCGCATATAATTTCCTTCTTAGTGAAGTGTACGAAATTGCCTAAGAATGGCGGGCAAAGATAGCATTCCACCCCTTCCTTCACAACCCGTGAGAGACGATGATGCTCTCGAGTCCGCCGCTCGTCTTGACCGAATGTTCTCAACTGTTGTTCATTCTGGTCCACCCTTGTGGATAAATTCCCCGGCGGATCCCAAATCGCGCGACCAG
>CAYWHF010000180.1:0-5619 GCA_964457695.1 uncultured Methylocapsa sp. | reverse complement strand
ACCCTGCATATCGTCAAAGTCGGACGAAAAGCGGGCAACGTGTGGCGAGGGCTTGTACCGCTGAACGTTGCCCCCGGGGACCTCGTCGCCTTGATGATGCCAACCAGCATCGATTTTTTCATCGCCTTCTTCGGCATGCTTTATGCTGGCGCCATTCCTGTGCCGATCTATCCGCCGATGCGGCTCTCGCAGCTCGAGGATCATCTGCGCCGCCAGACAACCATTCTGCGCAACGCTGGCAGCTGTACTCTCATCACGATGCCTGAGGGGCGCCGGCTTGCTTCGCTCTTGCGCACGCAAATCGAGTCCTTGAACGCGGTCGCGTGTGTTGCGGACCTTGAGGCCTCGGCCTCAAGCCTCGATCTGCCGCACCCGAGCGGCTCCGATTCCATTGCGCTCATCCAATACACCTCCGGCAGCACCGGCGATCCAAAAGGCGTGGTGCTCACTCACGCAAACCTCCTTGCCAACATCCGGGCGATGGGCAGCGTCGTAGAAGCGACCTCGGCCGATGTCATTGTGAGCTGGCTGCCGCTCTATCATGACATGGGTCTCATCGGAGCGTGGCTTGGGTGTCTGCATTTTGCGGCGCGGCTTTATGCCATGTCGCCATTGAGTTTTCTCGTGCGGCCTGAGAGCTGGCTGTGGGCGGTCCACCGGTTTCGCGCGACCATTTCCGCCTCGCCAAATTTTGGCTTCGAGTTGTGCCTGAACAAGATTGCCGATGCCGACCTTGAAGGGCTGGATCTGAGCTCACTGCGCTGGGTTTCGAACGGCGCCGAACCGGTAAGCGCCCAGACATTGCGCCGGTTCATCGATCGATTTGGCAATTACGGTTTTCGCGCCGAGGCGATGGCGCCGGTTTTTGGTCTTGCCGAGAGCTCAGTAGGCCTGGCATTTCCGCCGCCTGGCCGCGGGCCTATTATTCATCGCGTCAACCGCGACCGGCTGAGCGCCGGCGGGGTGGCCGAGCCCGCAGACCCAAAGGACCCTAGACCGCTTGAGATCGTGGCATGTGGCCAGCCCCTGCCCGGCCACGAAATTCGCATCATTGACGAGGCGGGCCGCGAACTCGGCGAACGGCGGGAAGGAAGGCTCGAGTTTCGCGGACCTTCGACGACCAGCGGCTATTTCCATAACGAAACCAAGAGTCGCGAGCTCTTTCACAATGGCTGGCTCGACAGCGCCGACCGCGCCTATATGGCCGCAGGCGACATCTTCATCACAGGCCGCATCAAGGACATCATCATTCGCGCAGGCCGTCATCTCTACCCCCAGGAAATCGAGGAGGCCGTGGCCAGCATTCCCGGAATTCGCAAGGGCGGGGTCGCCGTATTTGGCGAGACAGACCAAACCTCGGGGACCGAGCGCGTCGTGGTGCTCGCCGAGACACGCGAAACCGAGCCTTCGGTGCGCGCAAAGCTGCAGGCGCGGGCGCTCGAGATCGTGACCGACGTCGCGGGCACGCCGCCAGACGAAATCGTGCTCGCGCCGCCACGCACGGTGCCGAAGACGTCGAGCGGCAAGATCCGCCGCAGCGCGGCCAAGGAGATTTACGCGAGGGGCCAGATTGGCATGCGGCACCGCGCCTTATGGTGGCAGCTCCTGCGCTTGGCGTTCTCCGGAGTTGGCCCGCAGATCAGGCGCCTAGCGCGGCTGACGAACGAAACCCTATACGCGGCCTGGTGGTGGTTGGTGCTTGCCGCTGCGTTTCTGTTCGGATCGGCTGCCTTGGCCATCCTGCCGCGCCTTGCGTGGCGCTGGTCTGCTTTGAGGCTGATAGGACGTTATACGCTTTCAGCGATGGGAATTAAGGTGGCGGCCACCGGTATTAAGGGTATTCCGTGCCGCGGCGCGATGCTTGTGTTCAATCATTCGAGTTACGTTGATTCCCTCGTCCTGGCCGCGCTTCTCCCGGGCGAGCCCGCCATCGTTGCCAAGAGAGAATTGTCTGCACGGCCTATTGCGGGCACTTTGCTGCGTCGTCTCGAAATACCGTTTGTGGAGCGCTACGATGTCTCCGGCAGCTTGGCAGACGCTCAGGCATTGAGAGCCATTGCGGAGCAAGGCCGCGTGCTGGTGTTCTTCCCGGAGGGCACATTCACGAGGCGGGCGGGCCTCTCCGGCTTCTATCTCGGTGCCTTTAAGGTGGCGGCTGAGTCCGGTATTCCTGTTCTGCCCGGCGTGATCCGCGGGGCGCGATCGATATTGCGCGCCGATCAATGGTTTCCCCGCCGCGGTGCGGTCACTGTCGAGATCGGCGAGCCCATTATGCCGCCGGGCACTGATTTCAAGTCGGTGTTGGAACTGCGCGATTCGGTCCGCAGCTTCATGCTGGCGCGTTGCGGAGAACCTGATCTTGAGGAGCTGATCAAGCCGGCAGAGGCCGCGACCTGACCAAGTCGTGACCAGAAATGCTCATGCTGTGCAGGCCGTGAGCCTTGCGTGATTAATCCATCCGTCCTCACGTGGTAAAGCCTGGCCACTAATTTTGGCGCCGACGAAACGCAATTTCCGGATTTCCGGCTGGATTGGCTCGTTGGCCACCTTAAGTTTTATTGCGTTGTCCCTCTGAAACGTGGCCGCAACTCAAAAATTGGAGCAAGAAATGCCGATCGAGCACACTGAATTTGGAAGCATCACGATCGATGGGAAAACCTATGAGCACGACGTGATCATCCGTCTCTCTGGCAAAGTGGACAAGCGGCAAAAGAAGCTTTCCAAGGAACTGTATGGAACTTCGCACATCATATCGAAAGCTGAGGCCAAGTCGGTCTTCGAGGACGGCTGCGACCTGTTGATCGTCGGCGCCGGTCAGTTCGGGAATGTGCGTCTTTCGCCGGAGGCGAGCGCCTATTTTGAAAAGAAAGGCTGCCGCGTCAAAATTGAGCCGACGCCCGAAGCCATTCATTCGTTCAACGCGTCGCGGGACAAAAAGGCCGGCCTCATGCACGTGACGTGTTGAATGGGAATCCGAGGGCTTTGACGGGGTCGGCCTTCGCCTCAAAGAGTTCGCACGATCTCTTTGAAACGGTCCCACTCGGTCGCCGTCCAAATCTCGGTATGGGCGTGGCCAAAGGTGCGTACCAGCGTCGAGACCTTGCTCGCTGTCTCGATGTCTTTAGCGCGGAATATGTCCAAATAATCGCAAGGACCAAGTATCGCGTAGCTTTTGATCCATTCGACATCGGGGCACTCCTTGCGCACGCGCTCCATGGCCTGGCGTTCGAGGTCCTCAAGCGCCTGGGGCGAGCGCACCGCCTGGGGGCTCAGACGTGTCAACATGATGAAAGTGAGCATGGCAATATCCCCTTCTTAAGTTCAAGCCTCAGACAGGAGACGCGTGACCTGGCCATTGGTTCCCATCAAGGCCGAGGCCCTCATCAGTCCTCCTCGCGTTCGAGCACGCAGCAATGGGGCGCATGAGCGCCGGCGTCCTCTTCGCTGAGCACCATCCCTGTCACCGCATTTTGGGGTACTCCGCCGGAACATTGGTTGTCTTCGAAATCGAATGATCGACGAAGAGCTTAAGCGCCGCCTGCAAGGCAACAGTCGCCCGCGGTGACGAAAGCGTCGGGCAAACCGTCCGCCATTCCAAGCTTCGAACTCTTCGCTTGCTCCGGCAAAGGAAAACGCGAGACGTCTATCACATTTTCAAGGACCCGCACTGCGACACGGACGGTGTCGGCGACCGTTCCGGAGCAATAGAGGTTTGCTTGGTGCCTCATGAAGCCCAAATCTTGCAACCCTTATGCGCGAATGCAGGAACTGTAGAGAGAAGGTTGTTCTGTCGCAGCATCGGCCAATTCCAAGATCTCACCTGCTGGACTTTTTTCACCGAATGCAATTTGCACAGGCCGCTCCTTTATCGCATCATGCCGCGCGGGCGCCGACATCCATGCGCATACCGGGTCTCCGAGTTTGGCAAAACTGCGCCGCCGCTACTCCTGCCGCTGACGGCCGACCGCCCATACATAGGCGGCGACCGCCTTGAGGTCGGCCTCGGGCAGGGCCACTCCTCCCCATCGGCGGCATCGCGCCCGGGTGTTCCTTGGGCTCGGGCACGCCTTTCGCTATCCTCTGCGTGATGCGCTCGAGGCTGGGCACTCGCGTTCGAATTCATGCGCTCGCTGCAAAATCCTGATAACTCAAATACGTCAGAATCTTAGCAAGTTATTGAATTATAGCGAAATTCTGGCATAATGTGGCGTCCCGGGTAGGATGAAGCGATGCCTGTTGAGCGAGTCACTATAGCAGTTCGGTCGAATATCGGTGACGAAGGCACGCTCACCGTACAGGACGCCCTACGCCAAGTTTTGGATTTCTTTGACTTGCTTGTTGCCGCACAAGGGACGGAGGACGGCGAAGCTGTCGCTTGGCATTTCGCAGACATTTCGATGCGCAGTCCGCTGACTGCTACAGGCGAGCCGCACGCGATTAAGCCCGGCGTTCCAGTCGATATCATCGCTCACCGCGGAAAAGAATCGCTCAAAACGGCTCTTCGCAGTTTGCTCGCCGGCAATCGGCCGCCATCCTGGATGGATCACAATGCGCGAGCCAAGGCGCGGAATATTTTTCGGCGAAATCTCAATGGCGTAGGCCGCACTGATATTCGCTTTGACGATGAGTCTCCTGTGGAAGTCATCGTCGAAAAAACGGCGCGCACAGCCTTGCTTGTGCTCGAAAAAACGGAAATTGAGGAAAAGGCTGCCGAAGTCGATCTCTCACGATCAGAGAACGGATCTGTTGAGGGAGATATTACTGACGCACCCACGCATTAAGGACATCCCGCGAACAAAATTCCTGAACACCCCCCCCAAGCGGAGATTACTTGCGCGCTCTGTCGTGATTTAGCCGAGTGCATTGGGCATCTACATAACTGGAGCGAGGTATGGGCCGGGAAGCGAGTCCTAGTTGTCGGTGAGATCACCTACAAAAAGAATGGAGAAATAGCCCGCGTCTTCGCCACGGATATTCAAACAATTGAGTCGCCGCCGCTACGATTTGAAGACATCGCGAATCCCAATTTCACGGGGGGCCGTTCTATCGCAGAGCACTTAGCAGAACTTTGGAGCGGCGACGATGGCTGACCCACCTCGCCGCGTCTATTGGGATGCATGTGCTTGGATCGGTCTTCTGAACAATGAGCCAGATAAACACCCCCCTTTGCGCATCATTTGGGAGCACGCGCAGCGCGGACAATTTGAGATTTAGACTAGCACTTTTACTTATCTCGAAGTGATCGCAGCACGGCCACCTCTCGGCACAGCATATCCCCCAGAGGAAAGCGACCAAAAAATTCACTATCTCTTGGAGCAGCCGTACGTGAAACGGGTCGCTGTAGATTTAGAAGTCGCGAAGCTCGCGCGTTCCCCATTTGCGGCGGTCAGACGCGATCCATTTAAGCACCGCACTTCAATGGAAGGCGAGTTTCCGGCCTGAGTACGCCAAGCAGCGTTCAAAAATAGGAACGTGAGTAGGACCGCGGCGGAAAGATCAACAGATTATTTTGTAATAACAATGACTTGTGTTTGTATAATGGTGGAGCCAGGCGGAATCGAACCGCCGACCTCTTCAATGCCATTGAAGCGCTCTCCCAACTGAGCTATGACCCCGGCC
>CAYWHF010000179.1:0-5675 GCA_964457695.1 uncultured Methylocapsa sp. | reverse complement strand
TCGGGGTCATTTCCGTCGAATACAAGCCTTTCGGGATCGCGGCCGAGCGCGATTTTGCGGTAAAAGCAGGACCGCCGTCCGGTGTGGCAAGCGCCACCATCTCCGCCGGGTTCGACGGTCAATAACAGAGCATCCTGGTCGCAATCTGTCCTGATCTCCGTGACTTTTTGGGTTTGGCCCGAAGCATCCCCTTTGCGCCAAAGGGTCTGGCGCGAGCGCGACCAATAATGCGCGAAGCCGGTCTCGATCGTCAGACGCAAAGCCTCTTTATTCATATAGGCAAGCATGAGGATTTGCCCGTCGGTGGCATCGCGCGTCACGCAAACGATGAGCCCATTGGCATCAAAGCGAGGCGCAAACGTCTCGCCTTCTTCCAATTCGCGCTGCGTGGGCATGGACGTCATGCCTGAATTCCGCGCCGGCTTACGCTGCTTTTGGTGCAAATTCCGGACCGGATGGATCCGGCCCCGCCAAGGCACACCGATCCGGGAGGGGGGCAGCCGTCATTTGCTGTTGCGCAACATGGTCAAGAACCGAAGCTGTTCGGGGGGGTCGTCGCGAAATATGCCGGTGAATTGCGTCGTGACCGTCTCCGAGCCATGTTTGCGAACGCCGCGCATGGACATGCACATGTGCTGGGCTTCGAGCATCAGGGCGCAGCCCCGCGGGCGCAGATGCTGGTCGATTGCGCCTATGATCTGTGCGGTCAGTGCCTCTTGGGTCTGCAACCGCCTGGCATAAATATCGACTAACCGCGCGAGTTTCGAAAGGCCGACCACGCCGACGTCCGACGGATAATAGGCGACATGGGCGGAACCGAAAAAGGGCGCCATATGATGCTCGCAATGGGAGGAAAACGGAATCTCCCGGACGAGGACCATATCGTCGTAGCCGCGCACTTCCTCGAAGACGCGGCTTAACACATGCCCCGCATCTTGCTGGTAGCCGGAAAAAAGCTCTTCATAGGCCCTGACCACACGTTTCGGCGTGTCGCGCAATCCCTCGCGCGAGGGATCGTCGCCCGCCCAGCGCAAAAGCACACGGACAGCGGCCTCGGCTTCTTCGCGGGATGGGCGCGGGAGCGGCGGGACATTGGTTTGCGGCTGGGGACGTTCAAGCAAGGACTTAACCACGGCATCCATGTGGCGCCTCCACTAATAAAGACTAAATGAGCGTCCTTCACCTTAAGCTCCCTATGGTAAGAGCACCGGACGGACGGTTGGCCGGGGAGTTTCGCGCCGAGATTCGCCAGATCTCCTTCGCCAAACCCCGCTTTCCTATATAGGATGCGTATCCTGCCGTCACCTGGACGAAGATGCCGAGCGAAGCGAATTTTTCCCAAGTCTATAGCTACCGGATTCTCGATCTGGCGGCCAATATGCCGCGGCGGGGGCGGCTTCCGGCGCCCGGAGCTTCGGCAAAAGCCCATTCGAAGCTCTGCGGTTCGACGGTCATCGTCGATCTTGTCATGGAAGACGGGCGAGTGGTCGATTTCGCGCAGGAGGTCAAGGCGTGCGCCTTGGGCCAGGCCGCGGCCTCGATCATGGCACGGAATGTGATTGGCTCGAGCGGGGCGGAACTGCGCGCCTTGCGCGATCAGGTACGCGCCATGCTCAAAGAAAATGGACCGCCGCCGCAGGGCAAATGGGCGGAAATCGCGCTCTTGGAGCCGGTGCGCGAATATAAGGCCAGGCAAGCCTCCACTCTTTTGACCTTTGACGCGACGGTCGATTGCATAAACCAGCTGGAGGCCGCGGGCAGGGGACCAGCCCCAAGCCCGCTATCCACTGGGCGACGATGACGCCTGGGTTCAAGGAGCTCACTCACACGAAAACCATCCCGGGCGCGGGCTCTCCGAGAGAGCTGGTCGGGCAGTCTCGCTAGCGCAACTCGATGCCGGAACCGCAGCAGTCGAAAGCAGAATTTGTGCAGGTTTCATTGTTATCCCCAAAGTGCGGTTAATTTTTTGGCGCTTAGCCTGTGCGATCCGGCGGCGGTCTTTTGCCGCCCATGGCCCATCCGGCGAGCGCCGTTAACTATGCCATAAATCGCCGCCATCTAAAGGCCATGTTTCAGGCAAATTTTCGCCTCATTTGCCCGCCCGGCCGGCGGGAGCACGTTCGGCGGGAATCGCGCCCTTTCGGGACATATCTTCGCTCTATTGGCTGGTATAATTTGCCTTTGCTCTCGACAGGAGAAAGCGGCCATGCGCCGGCTTATTGGCCACGCCATCGTCTGCCTCGCGGCGCCGCTTATTGCAGGTGTTGCCGGGCCAGCGAGCGCGATGCGCCGGCAGGACACAACCAGGATTGAAATTGTGGAGTCGCGTCCCGTGGGGACGCCCCTCATGGCGATCGTGTCGCTCAGCAACCAAAAGATCACGATCTATGATGCCGAGGGTTTTGCCATGCGCGCGCCGGTCTCGAGCGGCCAACCGGGATATGAGACGCCCGCCGGCATCTACAGCGTCCTGCAAAAGGAGGAGGAGCACACCTCGAACCTTTACGACGACGCCTCCATGCCTTTCATGCATCGCATCACCTGGTCGGGCATCGCGCTCCATGCGGGCGTGCTGCCCGGATACCCCGCCTCCCACGGCTGCGTGCGCATGCCTTATGAGTTTGCGGAACGGCTCTTCGATATAACGAAAATCGGCATGCGGGTAATCGTGGCGCGTGGCGACGTCCGCCCGGAAGAAATCGCCCACCCCGCGCTTTTCAAGCCAAAACCGGTGCGCGGCGACCTTGCGGCGAGCGCTCTCGCCGCGCATTGGGCCAACATTCGCGCGGACGGCGAGCCGGTGCCGCAAGACGCACCGTCTCCAGTGAGCCCGGCAGAGCCGCTCGTGATGTTGAAGGCGATCGCCGAAGCAAAAACGCTAGAGGCGAATACCGCGGCAGTCAAGGCGGAGCAGGCGAGGCAGACCGCGGCGCGATTGACCATGGATGCGCTGCGGCTGACGCGCGCGGCGGAGATCGCGAAAAACCGGGCGGAGGCGCAGCTCAGGGAAGCCGAGGGCCCGCTTGAGGCCGCAACCGCGCCTTCGGAGATCGAGCGGGCCGGGGCGGGGAAAACCGAAGCGCTTGCGGCGCTAGAAAGCGCGCAGGCGCAGCTTTCTGCCGCCAAGGCAGAAGGACAAGCGAAGGCGGATGCCGCTTCCCGCGCACGCGAAGACGCAAGAGCGGCCGAAGCCGAAAGAATTGCGGCTTTGAAGGATTCGCAGGCGCTCGCGCGCGTGACGGCGCCCGTGTCCATCTTCATCAGCCGGACCACGCAGCGCCTTTATGTCCGGCAGGGCTTTGAGCCCGTGTTGGAGATTCCGGTCGCGATCCGCGACGCCGATGAGCCGATCGGCACGCATATCTATACCGTGCTCGACTACGCGAATGGCGGCCGCGATTTTAGGTGGAGCGCCGTCTCCATGGATGGGAGTCAGCGTGGCGCCGGCGCGGCGCTCGATCGCATCTCAATTCCGCAAGACGCCGCAGATCGCATCGCGGAAGTTATTTCGCCCGGATCTGCATTGATTATATCGGACGAGGCCATGAGCGCCGAGACCGGCAAGGAAACGGACTTCGTGATCCTCATGAGCGGCGAGCCGCAAGGCGGCATCAAGATACGCCGCCATGATCCGGAGGCGCGCTACCGCCGGCAGTACGACTATACGTATGGACGCCTGCCGGCTTATGCGCCGCCATTTTACAATGGCGGTCCGTTTGTCCCGTGGTAGTTGCGAAGGAGCGCCCAGGGCTTCGGGGCAATTGCATGGCTGATCGCCGGACGCTCCCATCTCAATGGCGTCCGGTCCAGTTCACCGGGACTCGCTTGGCCCGGTAGTTCCTCCATTTGCGGCATCAGCTGCGGGACCAAGGGCCAGGGATCATAACTATGGCGAGAAACATGAGATGCGGGTGGTTCAGATCGCCGATTTGCTTGCGTGACAACAAAACCGGCAGATAGGATTTGCCTCTCACCTCTTCGGACGGATGATGCTCATTGAATCTCAAAGGCACTTTGGCTGAAGAAAAAGCGGCATTCCTAAAAATGACTTTATCACTGATCTCTGCTTGATCCTTGTTGAAAATTTCGAGGTCTGCTGGATCCACGTAATCGCTCACCTGGTCTATAAGACGCCCAATCGTGAGAGGTCTCTCCCCATTCGGATCTGGAAGGTTAGCCCGCGCAAAATCAAAAATTTTAGCATATTGATCGTTGAGTTGGTATACGACAGGTTCGCCGATCATATCTTCGGGTTCGTATTTCTGAACGCCAGATTGTCGTTTCCACTTAATTCTCACGATAGTAAGGGGCACATATTGTGTCCAATCATCAAGCAATCGTCCGGGATCGCGACTGCCGACATGCTTCTGCAAGAACGGCAAAGTCTTTGGAGGAGGGATTGATACGTTTTTCTCAAAGCTCCGCTGAAGGTCAGCAATTAGTTCCCTGTCGTGTTCATCAACGGCTCTTTTGAGCGAAGGCGGAATTTGATCGATAGTGGAATTGAAGTCTAAGTCGGTCTGTTCCATCGCAGCGAGCTGTTTAATTATACTTTCAATCTTTTTCCCATGCTCGCCCAGGTCCCGTTGCTCTCCTATTCCTTCGTATTTAGCCCATGTAATATACGCAATGCCCTGCATGTATATGGGCAATACATCTTTTGGGTCGCCTTTGATAATAATAACAAATTCAGCTCTAAAGACGTTTCTTACCGCCATTTCATAAATTACGTTTATATTCATTCCTGTTATCAGCGCGACAACGATGTCGGCTTCTGCAATTCGATCGATCGCGTCGTCTGGGATGCTACCCACTTCTGCCTTATAAACATTGGCCTCAAAAAGCACTTTAGAATTTGGATCCGATTTCTTTTGACGCACGTCGATCTTGTTTTCTATTATATACTTAATGCGCAGGAACTCAACTATGCTTCGCCGCTCCGCCAGAATATCGTTCCCGCCAAAAGACATTATCACCAATACATTTTTCACACTGAAAGGATCCGACGCCGCTATCGTTCTCATGGGCTCTTGATCTGTCCCGTTCATAAAATTTCTCCTTAAAGCGCGTTGCTTCTCCCTATTCGCAATGACAGACCTGCTGCGCATCAGGCTCCGCCGCTTGACGAAGAGTCTCATCGCACTGCGCGCGTACCACTCGCGGTGCCCGCTCGATGCCGCCTCTATTTGACCGGCGATGCCGTTCGGATGCCGCAATGCCGTTGCTTCCGCGTCCCCTGTTTTGGGGATGCCAAGTACGGCAAATCCTGAACCCGACAGCCGATCGGAAACACTTAAATAAAATATGGATTTTTCGTTGCCCGACTTCTTGCGTGCCGGAAAGGGAGAGCCAAGAGACAAGCCAAAAAATCCTTGCTTCACGGGGACTGTCCAGATGACGGCTAACGATTCAAGAAACCAATGCGAGGATTTGGCTACTGGCTTGCGGCCGGCCGCTTCGCCAAGCAACGCCGCTCCGGATTGCGGTCCCGGCGAACCCTTCTCGGATCAATGGCGCCGGCCGGGCGAGCGGCGGCTCGCCCTGCCGGTGGAAGCAGGTCCGCCCGATTGCGTGCAGGTCACTGAATCATGGGCACGGTGTAGGATAATGCCCCGACGTTACCCTTGTTGCCCTTAAAATTCGCATGACACATGACGCAATTTTCCGAGACGACG
>CAYWHF010000178.1:0-5708 GCA_964457695.1 uncultured Methylocapsa sp. | reverse complement strand
GCTTTGAACACCTTGTCCATAATCACAATATGCAACCTTTTAGTTGCCTGTCAAGGGGCAAAAAATCCGTACGCGGCAACGGCGTCATTTCAACCGAGTTCGATGAGGACGATCTCCGGCGGCACGCCGAAGCGCACTGGCAGATTGCTCACTCCCAATCCGCCCGAGACGATCAAGTGCCGGCCGTTCTCGACGATGTGACCGTAGGCGTAGCGCTGGCCGTAGCCCGACGGTACGATCGGCCGGCCGAGTAGCGGCAGCCGGACTTGTCCGCCGTGGGTGTGACCGCTCAGCGTCAAACTGAAACGCTCCGGTACTCTTGGAAAAATATCCGGCTCATGCGCCAGCAAGATTGCCGGCGTCGTATCGTCGGTGATTTGCGCCAAGGTCTTCGGCAGATCGTCAACGCCCTTGTACTTATGACCGCCCAGCGGATGCGCAAGCTGATCGCCAAGCCCGGCCAGCCAAAATTTCGGTCCATCCTTCGGCTCGATCAGCCGCACATCATTTTCCAGCACGGGAATGCCGTTGCTTTGCAAGACACCGCGAACAGGCGAGGAATTCCACCACCAGTCGTGATTGCCCAAAATTGCGTAGACACCGAGCGGCGCCCGCAATCGTCCGAGCACGGGCGACCACTCGTTCATGTTGATCCGCTGCGTGCCGAATCCGTTAATCCCCTTCACATAGTCACCAAGCAGCACGGTGATATCGGGTTTGAGCGCATTGGTCGTATCGACGATCTCGGCGATGCGCGAAATCGGCATCCAGGGTTCGCAAGCGTGCACGTCTGCGATCACTGCCATACGCAGCGGCTTCGCAAGCGCAGGCCATCGCGGCGGCCGCAGCCGATACGGCGTCACCACCAGCCGGTACCGCGGCTCAATGGCGAAGGCATAGGACGCAAAGCTGATGGTGCCGAAGACCGTCGCGCCGAAGAGACGCAACAAGGAGCGCCGAGAAATCATGTCGTACTTTAGCTCCAAAGATTAACGACGCGTTCGGTCACCCCGAGCCGATGTGGCGCATAGATTAGGCGCAATTGTGTCGGGCGAATACTGCTCGCGCGTCACAGTTAGTTGAGCATGACACGCTTAACTATTCGCAAAGGCCAACGCTCCATTTGCGTTCTTCATTCTTTGAACTTCCGGTCGGTCAATTGTTCGCGCAGGCGCGCGAGTACGCCGACAGATCGCCGCCCGTCAGTCCCTGCGTCGCACCGTAATGCAGACAGCGCGTCGTCTTGTCGCTGAAGCTGTCGATCCCGGGCTGCGAACTCGGGGCGTTGATCGAATTGGACGACCGCGGCGGCAACGGGCTTGGGGTGGGCTGCGGTGGCGGCGCCAACGGCGCGACCTGCTGCCACGGCGCCACTCCCATGTTGTTCGGAACATTGTTTTGGGCTGAAGCGGACGAGACGATGACACACGATAGCGCTACGGCTGCGAGTGCAATGGAATGGCGCATTTTAGCCTCCATCAAACGTCGTCCCTGAAACAGATATAGGCACGCCGACAGGTCGTAACAGCCCCTATTCCTCCGGCGCTTCCACAATCGGATCGTACCGCTTGGCATCGAACCCCAGCAAATTCCAGCTTTGCTGCATGTGCGGCGGCAATGGCGCAGTAATGTCGAGCGTGCGGCCGCGAGAATATACAACTAACAATTTTTTGACATATTATTTTCATAGACAACCAACCGCATAATTCTGCAACGGCAATATCTTACGAACTGTTGTCGTAATGATTGATGTTAGAAAATATCATAATGTATCAAAACAAGCTCATGCGTTGCAGGAGCTTGAGCGTCTTGCATCGGAATGGACTGACTTAAAATCTATCTTGGTAATGCACGATTCAATTCTATATGAATGTTATGAGGATCTTTCAAAGGCAACAATCTGGTTTGACGGACTACACTATGATTGGCTGCGGTCAAATAAAGAGCTGATCACAGAAGGAAAATCCAGTCGAATCTTTCGCGTAATGATGGTACCTTACCCATACATTATTTCTAATAATTTCAAACGAAAAGCATTAATGGAGTTCATTGTTCTAAACATTCATATGCAACTTTGGCACGGTATAATCTGCTGCGTAAAATTCTTTGACCCACGCGTAACGCCTATTCGTAACGTAATAACGAAGCTCAACATTGCGGTGTTTCCTCGGATTCGCTCGCTTTTTGATTTTCCTGATTATTACCATGCCGAAGATTTCAAGAAGAACGTTATAACGAAGGCCGCGTTTGACCGTCGGCAATGCTGTACAAGGAGCATGCTTTTGGATGCTGATAATAAAACGGCCCTGATTATGCTCTTTTACGACGAAAAAAACTTTTGGCCGGAGAGTCGGGAAAGTTGGCATTGGAAGCAAATGAGACGTTTTTTTATCTAACTGAATCGGCTTTGTAAGTGTCCGTATTGTCAGGCACCGTTTTCGTCAGTTACGCCTCACCTAGACCATATTGGTCCATTTTCTAAGGGTCATCCGCAAACGTTGGTCAACTTGCAGCTGACATGTAAGCCATGCAATCAGGAAAAATCCGCATTCGAAATTCCCGATCCTCTAGCCCTCCGCTTTAAGCTCTCAGATTATTTAGTAAGCAACCAACTCGACAACATTCTCAAAAAAGCACCAGATTGGCTTGGGTATGTTCGACGGCCGGAGCGACGGATATCTAAGCTTGTAGAAATCGCCGGACTATAGCGAATTACTCCTCCGGTGCTTCCACAATTGGATCGTAGCGCTTGGCATCGAAGCCGAGCAAATTCCAAGACTGCTGCATATGCGGCGGCAATGGCGCGGTGATGTCGAGCGTACCCCCTCGCGGATGCGGCACCGCGATCCGCCGCGCCATGAGGTGCAGCTTGTTCTGCATCCCACCCGGCAATTGCCAATTCTCCCAGGAAAAATATTTCGGGTCGCCCACGATCGGATGATCGATATGCACCATGTGCGCGCGCAGTTGGTGCGTGCGCCCAGTCACCGGCTTTAACGAAAGCCACGCGAGCTGCTGCGCCGCCGTCTCCACCACCGCGTAATAAGTGACCGCATGGCTTGCGCCTTCCTCACCGTGCTTGGCGATGCGCATGAAGCTCTCTTCCTCACGCTCCTCTTTCGCGAGATAAGTCGAAATCCGCCCCTGTTTTGGGCGCGGCACGCCGGCGACCAGCGCCCAGTAGATTTTGCGCGCAGACCTTGAACGAAATGTTTTTGCGAGCGCCGCCGCGGCAAAACGGGTTTTTGCCACCAACAGGCAACCCGCCGTATCCTTGTCGAGCCGGTGCACGAGGCGCGGACGCTGGCCCGACTTGTCGCGCATCACCTCGAGCATTCCATCGAGATGCCGCGTGGTGCCCGAGCCGCCCTGCACGGCAAGCCCCATCGGCTTGTTGAGCACCAGCACGTCGTCGTCTTCGTGTAGCGTGATGGACCTGAGGAATGCACGCGTTTTACCGTCTTCCGTCGTAGGCTGAGGCCTTGGCCCGTCGAGCTTGAGCGGCGGAATGCGTATGTTCTGTCCCGCCTCCAGGCGATCCTTGGGCTGCGCACGCTTGCCGTTCACCCGCACCTCGCCTTTGCGGATGATGCGCTGAATATGGCTGAACGACAGCCCCGGAAACCGCGCCTCGAAAAATCGATCGAGCCGCATTCCGCCCTCATCCGCCGTCACGGTGGCGTTTTGCACGCCTTTTCCGGTATTGGCCGCAACTTCACTCATGATTTTTGACCTGGCTCAGGACTGGAAGGCGTTTCGTCGAGTGAACGGATACGCCGCAATTGCGGAAAAAGGAACATCCAAAGCGCAGCCACCATGAACACACCGACGCCGCCGAGCACGACCGCAGGCGCGGCCCCGATCAGCGCCGCAACGGCGCCGGCCCGGAAATCGCCCAGATAATTCGAAGTCCCGGTAAACATGCCGTTCACCGCGCTGACCCGCCCGCGCATCTCGGCGGGAGTCCGCAGTTGAACCAGCGAGAAACGGATCACGACGCTGACGGCATCGGCCGCTCCCATCACCGCCAACGCCGCAAGCGACAAGAGCAAATGGTTCGAGAGCGCAAACACGATAGTGGCAAGCCCGAAGATTGAAACGACGCTGAACAGCACACGGCCAATGGGAAGCGTCAGCGGTTTGCGGGCCAGCACCAGCGCGCTTGTCAGCGCGCCGACCGCCGGAGCGGCGCGCAACAGCCCTAATCCCCAAGGGCCGGTTTGCAGAATGTCCCGCGCGAAAATCGGAAACAGCGCGCCCGAGCCGGCAAGAAATACCGCGCACATATCCAATCCAATTGTGC
The DNA here is from genome assembly GCA_964457695.1 of uncultured Methylocapsa sp. GTDB lineage: Bacteria > Pseudomonadota > Alphaproteobacteria > Rhizobiales > Beijerinckiaceae > Methylocapsa. Next base: position 1,405 of record CAYWHF010000178.1, on the reverse strand, counting down.
CGAGGATCACGTGATTGTTTTTCACGTAATTGAAACCGCCCAGGATCGAACGAAAACTCATCGGCTCGGTCGATCGCGGCGCGCGCTCCATGCGTATCATGAAAATAAAGCTTGCCCCGATCCCCCAAAGTCCGATGGCGGTGCCATAGACCGCAGCCGGCCCAAGTCCGTAAAGCAAACCGCCCAGAACGGGCCCGACCACTTGGCCGGCCTGGTTGGCCGAGGTGAACCAGGCGGTCGCCGCCGGCACCAGCGCACGCGGCACAAGCGCCGGGATGATCGCAACCATTGTCGGGATTTCGAAAGCGCGCGCCGCCCCGACCAGCGCGATGACGCAATAAATGATCAGTGGATCGAGCCAGCCCATCGCCGTGCCGAGCGCCAGCACGACCGCCGCCGTCGCCTCCGCCAACTGGCATACGAGAAGGATATGGCGGTGATCGTATCGGTCAGCGACGTGCCCCACCAACAAGGTCAGCACCAGCATCGGAACGAATTGCGCCAGGCCAACAAATCCAAGATCAAGCGCGCTATCGGTCAACGAATAGAGTTGCCAACCGACCGCCACCATAAGCATCTGGAAAGACAAAATCGAAACGACGCGTCCGACCCAGTAAAACGCGAACGCGCTATGGCCGAAGACGGTGGCGGAAGGCGCAGCGGCACTGCTCACCAGCGAAGCTCGCATGCGCTCATTTGCATCGCCGCATCTCTTCGACCTTGACGCCATCCCATATCACACGCATGCGGTCGCCGCGCGCATCAAGCGTGATCGGCGTCGACTTGATTTTTCCTTCGGACGAGCAGCGCGCCTGCAGATGCACCGCCTGACCGACCTTGTACATCTTGCCGATGCTGCACGAGGCCACAAACCATTTCACCGATGTTGCGGTGGCATAGAGCGGCGCCGTCGAAGCAGTGTCACCCTCGCTCGTGCAGCCTGCAGGATCGATCGACCAGCGGCCGACGAAGGGTTCCGCGGCCTGCGCCGCTCCCATCGCCGATGCCAGCAGAACGCCACTCGCCAACACGCTACTCCACATCGCCAACCGCCTGTCCCGCCTCACCGCCCGGCTCGCTCTTTCCGCAGCTTAGCCCACCCTCACAAAAGGGCAGCCGCCATTGACGTTCCCGCGATGGTTGCACCATTATGATAACATCGGATCAACGCCGCGTTTTGGCAATCTCTTGAGCGACCATCGTGACCGTCACACATAAGACGATCTGCCGGTTCGGCTTTCTCTTCCTCCTACCCCTCGCCGGCGCATTTGCGGCAATCATCGCAGCCCAAATTTTCGTATCGCACGACACTTCAACCTATCGATTGCTTGCTCTGCCGTACGCTACGCCCGTACCCAGCAGCCGTACGATCGCCGCAGAGTATCATCTGGCCGTTGCCAACACT
>CAYWHF010000177.1:0-5720 GCA_964457695.1 uncultured Methylocapsa sp. | reverse complement strand
ACGCGCGCGAACGCGTCCCAAACAGCATGAGACCGGCAATGCAAAGCACGACGATGACCATGAAGAGCGAGGCGTTGGTGAATGTCGCGTCGATGCCGAAAGGATGCAGGCTCGCGATCGGCTTGATCGCGAACTGATGGATGGGGTCCATTGCATTTTCTTCGGCCACGACTTAAATCCCTTGCTCGTCCTTCGCGCAATTCGCGCTGCGTATGCGGCGCCCTTTATCTTCTATTTTGTAGTCTGGCCCGGCTTTTCGGTGCCGATGCGATAGACATTCCAAAAACCCGCCGCCGACCCCATGAGGAGGAAGACGATAAGAAAAACCGGGCTTGTTCCGGCCACTTGGTCTATCCCCCAGCCAATGGCGGTGCCGACGAGCACCGCGGCCACAAACTCGCTCGTGACACGAAAGGCAAGGCTTAACGCATTGCCGTGCGCGCTGGGTGATGCTCCTCCCTCTTCGCTGCCTGACGGCGCTTGGCGCTCATCGCGATGTTGCGCGGCGAGCGCATCGGTCAGCTTTTCGAGCCGCGCTCGTAAAATGTTTTCGTCCTGCGCGCCGCTCTCATTCTCGTGGCGCTGGCGGGCTTCGCCATGAAGCTCTGGACCGTCGTGCCCGTTGCCGCCATCCCCCACTTGCCGCGCTCCCCCGCTCTGTTTGCCCAGCTCCTATAGGCTGTCTCAACGCAAAAAGCGAGGACGGCCGCGGCCCGGCGCAAAAGGTAGAAGCGCAGCGAAAATGGATGAATTCGTGGAACTTGCGCTGCAGCGCACAATATTTGCGCCCGAAACCTCTGTCAAGATCAGGTCTCTTCTCTTAGACCGTCGGCACATTGGTCGCGTCAACCCCCCCTTACGGGTTAAGGGGTAGTTTCAGGCGCGAGGAATGTCCCTGCTTGTTACCGCTTCATGAAACTTGGCGACCCAGTTTCGCTGTCCTTCGGTATCTGGCACCTTCACGCCGCGCGCCTTTTCGATGAGATCAAACGCCGTGCTCGAAGCCATCCCCAAAAGCACGAGGACACAGGCCGCTATCAGCGCGGAGCGCCCGATCCCGGCCCGGCAATGTAGACCGACGCCATTCCCCTCAATGAGCCGCGTAATGATAGCCTCGGCGAGGGTTTTGGCATCGTGCATCGACGCAGGTACGCCACCATCCGGTATGGGGAAAGAAACGAATTCTATACCGAGGTCATGGCAACGACCGGCCTCTCTTTGAAGGCCGAGTTCCGTGATCTCCTGAGCTTCCAGCAGACTCACGATTACATCGATGCCTCCTTCTCGCCAGCCCGCGATCTCGTCATCGAGCCAATCGCCTGCGCGGGGGCGCGGCATGATCGCCAACCGGCCACTCGCTGGCAGATCGAGCCAATAGACTTCGGTGCACATTCTTGCTGTAAGTCCTTAATGCCGTCGGCCGACTCATGACCCAACTAGGACATGTCATGTCGTGCCTTATCCCGTATCTGAAATTCCGTGCTGTGCGAGCTTTTCAATGAGCATTTGCAGCAGTGCATCGACTGCTTGATAGGTATGAGTCGGCGGGTTCATCCCAAAGAGCTCATTTAGCTTCGTATGCAGAAACGTGTCATGAGAGATGAACTCACCTGGTTGGTAATCCGGAGATAATCGCCGAAGCGCTGTTGCATAGATTGCAGCGTCGACCAGTTCGTTTTTATCGTAATGGTGCTTCGTAATATGCCCCAGTAGCTCTTTGAGCACCGCTTTCGCCTTCTGCAAGGACTGTTCAGAGAAGGGGCCTCCGAACTCACTTCTTCCGCGCATAACATCGGCGGAATTCGTTTCGTATTCGTACGGCACTTGAAAATGATGGATTCCGCATTTGATCCGAACGATATTCTCCATGTCATAGTCGATCCACAATTTGAGCACGGCCGCAATTCGCGCACGGAAGGTATCTTTAAGTGCTTCTTGGATTGTGAAGTTAAGGATTGGGGCTTTCAGCTCAAAGCTGCTTCCCACTTCCCATGTAGTCTCTATCGGCCGTGCCCTTGTCTCAGTTCCCGGAATCAGCTCCAAAAGATTTTTATGTAACGGCAGAATCCATGCTGCAAATCGGGGAGTTGTGGGGTAAATGAGAATTCGAGCCTCAGCTTTGAGCACGATACATAGAAAGATCGGCAGCGGATGTTCGACTATCCAACGGACCGACTCCCGGCTGGCAAAAGTCCATGGCTCCATCGTGCTTTTCACTTGTACTGAGTAGTACGCGCGCGGCCAGGCCCGCGGCCCATCACGCTCGAGCAACGTGCAATAGATATCGAGCCCTGTATCCTCTTGGTGCGGGACTGGAACGGCGGTGCCAAACGAGGAGAAGACGTACTGGGCGAGATACTCTGACCGGCTGCCCTCGTGTAAGTTGGTTGCGATCGACCCTACTGAGCCGCGTCGCTGTTTTTTAACAACGGGCTTATTAGTAACCTTCTTCTTGGTACGTGACGTTGCCGTTGTTTTCATAATCCCACCAGTTTCTGCCGATCCTTGCGAGCGACGCCAAAATACAGTGCCAGGGAACCGTCCGTCGAGGGAAAGGTTCATATCCAATGCGGCGATGCTCGAACAGGAATTCGAAACAGACGTCGGTTTGTGGCACCAAGCAGAAATTTAAACTGAGACTGCGGCTAAGAGATTTGCGCCCTGTCGGCGTTCGGCGCCGCCCTCAGCCCGCCTCGCGAAAACGCTCGGCCTCTTCGAGATTGACGCTGACCAGCTGGCTGACGCCGCGCTCCGCCATGGTCACACCAAACAAACGATTCATCCGCGCCATGGTGATCGGATTATGGGTCACGGTAATGAAGCGGGTCTCGGTCTTGGCCTGCATGCTGTCGAGCAAATCGCAAAAGCGCTCGACATTGGCGTCGTCGAGCGGCGCATCGACCTCGTCGAGCACGCAGAGCGGCGCCGGGTTGGTCAAAAATATCGCGAAGATCAAAGCGAGTGCGGTGAGCGCCTGCTCGCCGCCAGACAACAACGTCATGACTTGCGGCTTTTTGCCCGGCGGATGGACGAGAATTTCAAGCCCGGCTTCAAGCGGATCTTCTGATTCGATCAATTGAAGTTCTGCCGAGCCGCCGCCAAAAAGCGTCGCGAACAATTCCTTAAAATGCGTCTGAACAGTCTCGAAAGCAGAGAGAAGCCTGTCGCGGCCCTCCTTGTTCAAATTTTGGATGGCATGGCGAAGCCGCGCGATTGCCCCGGTCAGATCATCATGTTCGGCGGCAAGATTGGTTTTCGAGGCAAGAATCTCGTTGAGCTCGTCTTCGGCGCGCAGATTAACGCCGCCAAAACGCTCGCGGTCGTTCTTCAAACCCTCGAGCCGCTTTTCGACTTTTTCTGCCTCGGGCAGCTCTTTGTCCGGCGCAATACCGGCAAGCCCAAACAGGCCGGCGGCCTCGCATGAAAGCTCCGTTGCGATCATGTGCGCGACCTCTGCGCAGCGCTCGCGGGCGGCTTCAATCCTAGCTTCGGATCGCGCCTTTTCCTCCCGTGCCGCGCTCATCGCATCGAGCGCAACGCGGGCGGCGCGATCCGCCTCGGCGAGACGCGTCTCGGCTTCCACGCGGCTGTCGGTTGCGCGCCTGCGCGCTTCCTCCGCCGCCTCGATCTTGGTCATTAAGGTTAGGCGGGCAGTTGCAAAACCCGCCGGGGTTTCCATGAGCTTTTGCAGCTCTTCTTCGGCTTCCGCGCGGCGCTCTTCCAATGCGCTTATTTGGCTTTTCGCGCGTTCGCTTCGGGCGAACCAAGACTGGCGCTCCTCCTCGATGCCGCGCAGGCGTTTGGCAAGAGCTTCGGCCTCGCGCAAATAGGATTGTAGTTTGGCGCTCGTCTCTGCAACCGCGGCGCGGTCTTTGGCCGCCTCCGCGCGCGCGGCATCGAGCCGTGCGGCAAGTTCTGTGGCCGGGTCGAGACCGGCGAGCCACTCTTCGGCTTGCGCGCGCTTGTTGCTTGCTTCTTCGCGCGCGGGATCTAGACGAAGAAGCGCTTCTTCGAGCGCCGAGAGCCGCGCCGCGTTCTCGGCATTGCGCTGTTCGGCCGCATTTTTTTCTTCGCGCGCCACTTCGACGATGCGCAAGGCTTCCCTTTGTGCTTGTCTTGCCGCATTCTCGGCGCTTGCTGCTTCAGCGAGCCTGGTTTCGGCCCGCTCGGCAAACGTTTTCAACGTATCGGCTTCGGCGCGCGCGGCCGCAGCCTCAATCGCAAGATCGCCGAGCCGGTTCTTTTCGGCAAGCCGCCGCGCCGCCGGCGTTGGGGCCTCCGCGGCCTGGCTAAAACCATCCCAGCGCCACAGATCGCCTTCTTTCGAGACGAGCCTCTGGCCAGGTTTCAGCGATGCCCGCAGGGAAGCGCCTTCGGAGCGCAGCACGATGCCGATCTGGTTGAGCCGCCGCGCAAGCGGCGCCGGTGCCGAGACCAGCTTGGAGAGCGGTTCGACTCCAGGCGGAAGCGCGCGATCGTCCGGCCCCTCGCTCTTCGCCCAATGCGCGGGCGAAGCGGGATTGGTCGAAGCGTCAAGATCGTCGCCAAGTGCTGCTCCAAGCGCCGCTTCATAGCCCTTCGCGACGGTGATTTCTTCGGTGACCGGAGGCCAGAAGCCGCCCGTTCCGGCATTCAATATTTTGGATAGTGTTACCGCTTGCGTCTCAAGCTTTTGCGCCTTGGTCTCGGCTTCCCTTGCCGGCGCCCGGCTCTGCATTTCTTCTTCGCGGGCCGCGAGATGACAACGCTCGGCAATGGCAGCTTCTTCTTCGCGTGCCTTGGACGCAACGAGGGCTTCGTCTAGCGCCATCTGCGATGAACGGATGTCCCCTGCTTTGGTGGCGGGCGTAAGAGCCCCGCGTTCTTGCTTCACCCTTTCCATTTCGGCGTCAAGGCGCGCAATTCGCTCGCTTTCCTCGTGGATCGTTGCTTCAAGCGCCGCGCGCCTTGCCTCCAGTGCGGCCTTGGTGTCGTGGGATTCGGCCAAGGTCTTTTCGGTGACGGCAAGTGCTGCTTCGGCGTGAACGAGCGCGCTACGCAGGGCTTCGATTTCGCCTTCGCAAGCCCCCCTATCGGCGAGCCCGGCTGCTTCCTCGGACAGCCGGGCAAGGACACCCGATGCGTCCTCGATCAGCGCCCGCTCGCGGCCAATATCGCTCATTGTCTGGGCAACGCGATGTTCGAGCTCGGCGATACGGCTTTTTGCGCGCCTTTCTTCGCCATCCAGCGCCTCGCGGGCAAGGACGAGTTTTTGCAGACCGGAATTGGCCTCGGCCTCGGCACCGCGCAACTGGGGCAACTCTTCGGCGGCGAGCGCCTGCAGCCTTGCGGCTTCGGCCTGGGCCCTGGTCTTTTCCGCCACTTCCAACAAGCTGGTTTCGAGTTTCGATCCTGCCGCCTCAAGCGCCCGGGCGGCTTCCTTGTGATTGATCAGCGCCAGCAAGGCTTCGTTACGACGGATTTCGGCGGCAAGCCCCCGGTAGCGCACCGCCTGCCGCGCCTGGCGTTTCAGGCTTTCGGCTTGGTTGTCGAGCTGCTGCAAAATATCGTTGACGCGGGCAAGATTATCCGCCGCCGCCTTGAGGCGCAGCTCGGCCTCGTGGCGGCGCGAATGGAGCCCGGAAATGCCCGCCGCCTCTTCCAAAATTCCCCGACTCCCTTTCGGTTTCGCCGGATTTATTTTGCCAATTTGGCCTTTCCCCACCCTTGCGGGCCAGGGC
>CAYWHF010000176.1:0-5769 GCA_964457695.1 uncultured Methylocapsa sp. | reverse complement strand
TTTTCCCCGTACCTGCGAGGACGCGCGAAATCACCCGCTTCTGAATGGCTATTTGCAAGCCTTGAATGATTTTTGTTGGCCATTCGCGGCGCTTTTGGACTTGCGCCAGGAGTTCGTTTGCCACCGGCCCGGTGCCCGACAATGGTTCAGCCAAAAAATTGGCGGCGGCAACCGCATCCTGGATCGCAAGATTGATGCCGACGCCGCCGATAGGCGACATGGCATGGGCGGCATCCCCGATGCAAAGGAGCCCCGGCTTGTGCCAAACCGGCAAGCGGTCGACAGCGACCGTGAGAAGATTGACGTCATCAAAACTTTTGAGTTCGTCAACGCGGTCGGCGAGGTATGGAACTAGCTCTGCGATGCTTTGCCGCAGCCTCTGAATCCCCCGGTCTTTGAGCTCTTCGGCCGCACCTTTAGGGATTACATAGGCGCATTGCCAGTAACTGCCGCGATTGATGAGGGCAAGAATATGCCCCCGGTCGATGCGGCCAAGACTTTCCTCCGGATCGCCCTCCTTCCATGACAGCCGGAACCAGAGGACATCCATCGGCGCGCCGATTTCGCCGGGTATAAGCCCTGCCTCTCGCCGGATCGCGGAACTGCGGCCGTCGGCCCCGATCGTCAAATCCGCGCTAACGGTGAGTGGACCCTCCGTTGTGATCGCTGTCACGCCGGCAACCCGGTCTCCATCAAAAATAAGGCCATCGGCCTCGGCGGACATTTGGAGCCTGAACGAAGGATAGCGCTTGGCTTGGCGGACTAAAAAATCAAGAAAATCCCATTGTGGCATAAAGGCAAGAAATTTGGCTTGGGTCGGAAGCTCGGAGAAATCGGCCATCGGCAACAAGGTATCGCCGACCATCGCCTTGAGGAGCCGCGTCTTCTGATGGGGCAGTTTAAGGAATGCGTCGAGCAGGTCGAGTTCATACATCGCTTCCATCGTCGAGGGATGGATCGTGTCGCCGCGAAAATCGCGAAAAAAATCGGGATGCTTTTCGAGAACGAGCGTGTCGACGCCTGCCCGGGCGAGAAGTAAGCCAAGCATCATACCGGCGGGTCCGCCGCCAACGATGCAGCAGCGGCATGAGATTGTTTGCGGCGTCTCGTCCATCACGCACCTTCCGGTTAGTGTCTAAGGGGAATAACGCTTTCGCGCCAACTGTCCCGTTTTTTTGTACCAGAGCATCGCGCTGACCAGAATGGCAACGAGAATATTGACTGCAAGCGCCAGCAGGCCGGAATAGACCATGACACTTGTGGCGCCGAAATGAAGCGCCTGCAACGGTTTAAAATTATTTATCCAGGCAAGCCAGGTGCCAACCGCAAAACCGGCCGCCCAGCCGGCGAGAAGACCTTCACCGCGCCACCAGCCGGAGTAAAGGCCGAAAACAACTGCCGGAAAAGTCTGCAAAATCCACAAGCCGCCGAGCAATTGCAGATCGAGCGCGAATTGCGCCGGAAGAAACAAGATCACCAGCAATGCGCCAACTTTCACGGTGAGTGAGGTGATTTTCGCGACCTTTGCCTCGCCAGCCGGCGAAACCGCCGGATCGACATAGGCCTTCCAAATATTGCGGGTGAAGAGATTTGCCGCGCCGATGCTCATGACTGCGGCGGGAACCAAAGCGCCGATACCGATCGCGGCGAATGCGAAACCAGCAAACCAGCCGGGAAACAAGGTTTTGAACAGCAGTGGCACGACATCGTTGTTGTTGGAAAGCTTTAAGCCTGCCGCGTGGCCCATATAGCCGAGGAGAGCGACAAGTCCGAGCAAAAGCGTATAGGCCGGAAGAAGCATGGCGTTCTTGCGAATCGTCTCCTCGCTCGAACTTGCAAAAATTCCGGTCAGAGTATGCGGATACATGAAGAGCGCCAGGGCCGAGCCCAAAGCAAGGGTGACATAAGGGAAATATTGATCGGACGAAAGCAGGATACCGCCCGATCCCTTGGCCGCGAAGGCCGCATCGGCAGCCTGAAACACCGCGCCATAGCCGCCGAGTTTTAGAGGAATCAGCGCAACGGCGGCGATCACGACAATATAAATCATCGTGTCCTTGACGAAGGCGATGAGAGCGGGCGCGCGCAGGCCCGACGAATAATCGTAAAAAGCGAGAATGAGAAAAGCGGCAATGAGAGGAATTCGCCCTTCGAGTCCGAGCGCGTGAATGACTGTCTCCAAGCCGGTGAGTTGCAAAGCGATATAGGGCATGGTGGCAAGCACGCCAGTCAGCGCCATTGCGAACTCGAGCGGGCGCGACGCATAACGCCCAAGCACGACATCCGCCGCCGTCAGATAATTGTTGTCCTGGGCTGCCTTCCAGATGAGCGGCATGACGGCGAAGACGAAGGGATAGACGATGATCGTATAGGGCAGGGCGAAGAAGCCATAGGCGCCCGTCGCATAGACGAGGGCCGGCACCGCGATCATCGTATAGGCGGTATAGACGTCGCCGCCGATCAGGAACCAGGTGATCCAGGTGCCGAATTGGCGTCCTCCGAGCCCCCATTCGTCGATTTGCGCCAGGGATTTCGGCCGCCGCCAACGGGCAGCCACCAGGCCCATCCCCAAAACAACGGCAAAGAAGAATATGAAAACCGACAGCGCCGGATAGTCGATGTCAGCGGTCATCGCGGGTCATGCGGTAGGCCAAGTAAATCAACAAAGTGGTAAGCGGCACCCAGAGCAGCTGATACCAATAGAAGAAGGGAAACCCGAAGAGCTCGGGCCGCCATCTGTTGAAGAGCGGAACCCACGCCAAACCGGCGCAGGGGGCGATAAGGAGCAGCCAGGAATGGCGCATCGCGTGAATGATCCCGCGGAGTTATCCAGGGCCATAGCTGGAAAAGACGCTTAGCAATAATTGGCTATCGATAATAGCCGGGCCTAGGGCGAGGCTTTTGAAACAGGCTTGCAAAAAAAACCGGCGGCAAAAGCCGCTGGTCCCATGCAACATTCGCTCGCGTTAGGGCGAGGGCTGGAAGGAGTTCGCGAAGACAAACTCCCCGACCTGACGGCCTTCGAGGATGCCCTGTTCGGCGTCGAAGCGCCAATGTATGCCCAAGAAAATCCGGCTTTGGGCATTGGCGAATTCCGCCTCGGTAAACGATGTGAATTTGACCGGTATGCGGGGCATGAGGGCGCCAGAAGGATCTCTATTCAGGCCGTTGAATTCATCCGAGATAAAAGTAAACTTCGTATTGTCCGGGAAAAAATGGCGCAGGATCTGGAATAAGGCGCCGCCGATTGTTGCGTGGCCAGATGTATAGGACGGAAACGGCGGCGTGAAGTTCGGGCCAGCTGTGTCGGTGGCTGGAGCACCGAGCGGGTAAAACGCGGGGTCGGTGGTCACGTTTGGGTTGGTGTTATTGCGTATGCCCGTAATCGGCCGCCAATATTGGTAGAAGAATTTGGCTTCCCACGAGGAGATGGCCGCATCGGCCATGGCGACGTTTACCAGCGCGAGGTAGCGAGCAAATTCCAGCAAGTTGCGGAAATTTTGACTGAGCGCGACCGTTCTTGCGATCATATCGTACAAGCGCGGCGGGGCGCATAGCCCCGGGGTGGCATCGTACCCCCAGAACACAGCTTCGACCGACTGGGGCGCGGTTCGACTCGTAGCCGTGCCGTGCGCCGGGTCTCCGCCAACGCTAAAAACATCCTTGTAGGCTGACACATAGGCCGTGTCGTCGAGGTCAGGTGGCGGCGGCGGACGAAACTGATTCCCGGACGTCATCACAAACGGCTTTACCCTCCCCCAGTGCGCGCCTAGCGCGACTTGTAGTTTGCTGACCGGGTCAATTTGCCAAATCCCAGGCACAACCCCGGGAAAACCTCTCGGAAAATAGGTTTTGAACCAGATAGGTTCGGGCCTCGCCGAGCCGTCGTTCTTCCGCAAGGCGAGAATAGCGTTGGCGGCTTCTGTTCCGAGCGCGGCGCCGGCATTGATGGCGTCCTTGGTGCCTTGGATTTTAGCGATGTCCGCAGCAAAAATCGCCTCGATGCGGACCGATTGGCCGGGATATAGAGCGATCAACGTGTCGTGCGCCGCCTGGGCGATGGCCCGATCCCTCGATACGTTACCCGTAACCGGTGGAATGCCGGTATAGCTCACGAATTTCGTTTTGCCGTTTTTCGTTATGGCGTTTACGGCATCGAACATGGCGATATGAACGATTGCCAGCGCATAGCTCGCCCGGGTCGGACCGATCTGCTCGCCGAAACAAGCTGGATTCGAGGGATTCGGCGTATGGTCGATCGCCGTCGTGTCGAGGGCGATCTCGTTCCACAGCAACAAACGCTCAAGAGTGGTAACGGCGTTACGCGGCGGTTTCGTGTCGGAGCAACTGACGGCCAGTTTTCCGGCCGGAACGGCAAGCAACTTGGCCAATTCCGCTTTGGTTTCGTCGCTGAGGGAGTTTTGCGCGGCGGCTGGCGAAGCGTATAGACAAAGCCCGACCGCCATGCTTGCGATAATCGCGGTCCCAATTTTCTTTTTGAGATCGCCGATATCTACAAAACTTTTACTCATCATAGGGAATTCCTCCTAGTTCGAATCATGTTTTGTTTCGCTTGCTCCAGGGACTGCTCTAAACGTATTTATAACGTACTTATAACATATTTATCACGGATATCGCGTATTAATCACGGATATCGCGTATTTATCACGGATATCACGTATTTATCACGGATAATAATTCAGATTGGCTGTGTCAAGAAAAATCGGAGGTTGCGCGCTGTAAATCCAAGTCTTAATCAGATGAAATAAAGACAAATCAAAAAAATATCACTCGCGAGTCATCAATACAGTGATTATATAGAGGAAACTCGTCAAGATGGGACTTGCGCGTGAACAGAGCTACGGCATGTGGGCATTGGAAAATGAAACGCAACTATTACGACTGCGCCGAACAGCGCAGCAAGACTCCTGCTGGGCATAAGGATTTCCTCCTGGTTTGAATCACACTTTGGTTTGAATCATAACTTTGGTTTGAATCACACTTTGGTTTGAATCACACTTTGGTTTGAATCACACTTTTAAATTCACACTCAGTGTGGTGATTACCTACCTCGATGACGAGTTTGTTGAATTCGCATCGCTCTGATTTATGGTCACGAAACCGCTTCCTCCGCATCCCCTATTCAGGGGACGCGTGATTCAGTTCTGGGGATGCATTGTAAAGTAGTGCAAAGTAAAGTAGTGCAAATCTCGAGGCCAGAAGCGCACCGGCGTGCGCAGCATGCGACAGCTGCATACTAATTGAGGGGGGAATGGCCTCCAGTCGCATAAGGCCCTTGCAGTTGGTCCGCGCTGCTACGATGGGGCAAAAAATCAGGATGCACGCCAAAAGCCGCCTATTCGACGACGATCTTGTAGCGCTCGGAGATTCGCAGCGCCTCGCCGCGGGCGAGGCCATTGATAAGAAGGAAGTAATCAAGCGCGCGGCTGGGCACGGCCATCCGCCCCGCAAGTTTCTCTGAGGTGTCCCCTGGCTTGGCGACTGTTATCGCGAGGCGCATGGGCCGCATTCCCCGGACCTCTTCGGGCAAAACGCGATGGAAAGACTGGATCGACGCCTGGTAGCGTTCTTTTACTTCGCTGGTCAGCGCATGGGCCGCGAAAATCAGCCGGTAGACTCGATCCTCGTCGAAACGGATTACGGCGACACGGAATTGCCATTCGCCGGCCCTTGCGTTTGCGACCCCCGCTTGCATGCCGTTAATTTCCAACGCCCGTATCGAGGGATCAATAAGGCCCACCATCCCAC
>CAYWHF010000175.1:0-5777 GCA_964457695.1 uncultured Methylocapsa sp. | reverse complement strand
AAAAGCGTGTTGCCATATTGAAAGGCGTAATAATTTGCGCCAAAAACCCGCCTAAAAGTTTCGCGGCTATAGCGGGCGCCCGGCGCCTCAAAGTTCAAATCATGGTTGCCGGGAATGTTCCACCAGGGAACTCCGATTTGCCCAATGATCCGGTTGTAGCGGCCATAGAGCGAAAGATCGTCGAACATGATGTCGCCCGCGGTGATCCCGAAGGCGGCCTCGACGCCGATCAGCCCATTGGCGATATCCTCGCGAATAAAGTCGATTTCGGCTTGGCTCTCCGGCTGCGGGTCGGCAAAGAGCACGGCATCGAAGCGGCTGGGCTCGCTCGCCTTGATGAGCGCAAAATCGACCGAGGCCGGGAGCGGCCCGCTGGGTTTTAGGCCTGTGTATAGGAGTTCGAGGTTTTGCGGAGTCCCTTCCGGCTGGTGGATATAGGAAAACCTTGGCAGCTGAGCCTCGCCGAGAGGAATCGCATAGCCGCTTGGCTTGATGACGAAGATTGCAGCGCCGTCCTCGACCGGCAGGCTATAACCGCCGTCCGCGCCGGTGCGAACGACCTCCCGGCCATTTGAAACGAGGACACCAGCAAGTGCCGGATCGCCTGCCTGCCGCACCAAGGCGCCGGTCCGGGATTCAAAGACAATTCCTTTGACCCACTCGCGGCGCGCCTTGGCCTCCGGCAGCGGGGCTGTCTGGTTTTGCGCCATGAGACGGCGCGCCGGGGCTGCGGCGGCGAGAGCCGCCGCCGCCGTCATCAGCTCCCGCCGCGTTGGAAAGGGTGCAATCGTCATTTTTTACCTCCGTGGCATGGGCTGGCAGGCGCGGTTTTGCGCCCATTTATCTTGACCTTGCGGCACGCGCGGCCCAAGACAACGGGGCAAGAGGATAAAGCCGCGCATGACCGCCATTACCTTGATTGACAATTACGACAGTTTTACCTGGAATCTGGTGCACTGCTTTGGGCGTGTCGGTGCCGCGGTCACGGTTCGTCGCAATGATTGCGTGAGCGTAGCCGACATCATGGCCGCTTCGCCCGACGCCATCGTGCTGTCGCCCGGTCCCTGCACGCCCAAAGACGCCGGAATCTGCCTCGAACTCATCGCGGCTGCGGCGCCGGCCATTCCGATCTTTGGGGTTTGCCTCGGCCATCAGGCGCTCGGCGAGGTTTTTGGCGGGGAGGTCGTGCGCGCACCAAAACCGGTGCATGGCAAGCTCGCGCGAATTGAACATAGCGGCGAAATGATTTTTCGTGGGCTCGAAAGCCCTTTTTGGGGCGTTCGCTACCATTCGCTCGTTGTGCGGGGCGACTCGATGCCCGATTGCTTGACCGTGACAGCAACTGCCGACGGTCTTGTAATGGGACTTTTGCATCGGCGCCTTCCCGCACATGGCGTGCAGTTTCATCCCGAAAGCATTTCTTCCGAACACGGGCTGCGCATGATTGAGAACTTTCTCGAACTTGCGGCAGAATGGAACGGCAACAGGCGCCAGGCCCGGCATTCGGCGCCTGCGCTTTCAGGGGCTTGAAGTCGTTGCAGGCTGAAAATGGAAGCATTTAGGCCGCTCATCGCCAAGGCAGCCACGGGATCGGGCCTGACCGAGCTTGAAGCAAGGACAGCGTTCGATCTCATTTTCGAGGGACGCGTCACGCCGGCACAGCTTGCCGGCTTCGTAATGGCGCTGCGCGCGCGCGGCGAAACGGTTTCGGAGATTCTCGGTGCGGTCGCAGCGTTGAGACAAAGGATGGTGCGCATTGCGGCACCGCCAGGTGCAATCGACATTGTTGGCACCGGCGGGGACGGCCATGGAACATTCAACATCTCGACGCTTGCGGCGCTGATCGTCGCCGCCTGCGGCGTCCCCGTGGCAAAGCACGGCAATCGTGCGGCATCGTCAAAATCCGGCGCGAGCGATGTCCTCCAAGCGCTCGGCGTGAGAACGGAGCTTGCACCAGGTGACATCGAAGCCTGCATCCGGGAAGCGGGCATTGGCTTTATGGCCGCACGAACCCATCACGCAGCGATGCGTCACGCTGCAGAAGTTCGTGCCGAACTCGGCACGCGAACTATTTTTAATCTCATCGGTCCGCTTGCCAATCCGGCTGGAGTTGAATACCAGGTCCTTGGCGTCTTTTCCCGCGCGTGGCTCGAACCGCTGGCTCAGGTGCTCCACCAACTCGGCTCCAAAAGAGTCTGGGTTTTGCATGGTTCCGATGGCCTCGACGAGGCAACAACCACGGGCCCGACTTTCGCCGCCGAGCTTAACGATGGTGTGATCCGCTGCTTTGAAATTTTGCCTAAGGACGCGGGTATTTCACGCGCCTCGCTGGCAAGTCTTGCCGGCGGCGATCCAGCAGCGAACGCAGCGGCGCTTCATGCGGTCCTCGGCGGCGCCAAAAATGCGTATCGCGATATCGCCGTCTTCAATGCGGCAATTGCCCTCACTGTCGCTGGAAAAGCTGGCGGCTTAAGGCATGGCGCGGCCCTAGCAGCCGCAGCGATCGATGAAGGACTTGTCGCAAACACACTCGCCAAACTCGTAAGAGTGTCGAACCGCGCTTTCCCGTCGCAATTCGGCGTTGCCGTGTGAACCGCATGGGAACTGCGATGATCGATATTTTGAATAAGATCGAAGCTTACAAGAGGCGCGAAATCGCGGCGGCCAAGGTGCGCATGCCGATCGAGACTCTCACGCGCAAGGCGCATGACCACGATCCGCCGCGCGGCTTTGTCAAGGCGATCGAGGCCAAGTGCGCGACAGGTCATATGGCGCTCATCGCGGAAATCAAAAAGGCGAGCCCGTCAAAGGGGCTCATACGCGCCGATTTCGACCCGCCTTCCCTTGCCCGCGCCTATGAGGCAGGGGGTGCGGCGTGCCTTTCGGTGCTGACCGACGAGCCCTCCTTCCGCGGCAGTCTCGGCGACCTCGTGGCGGCGCGCGGGGCAACCCACCTGCCGTGTCTTCGCAAGGATTTTTTGTTCGATCCTTATCAAGTCTATGAGTCGCGTGCGAATGGAGCCGATTGCATTTTGATCGTCATGGCCTGCGTCAGCGACGAAGAGGCAAGCGCCCTGACTCGCGCAGCGCATGATCTTGGCATGGATATTCTCGTCGAGGTGCATGACGAAGCGGAACTTGCCCGGGCGCTGCCTCTCGAAACCCGCCTTGTCGGCATCAACAACCGCGACTTGCGGACTTTTGAAGTGTCGCTTGATTTATGCGAACGGCTCTGTCCAAAAGTTCCGCCTGACCGTATTGTGGTCGGCGAAAGCGGAATCTTCGCCCATGAAGATTGCCTGCGCCTGCAATCGCACGGGATTTCCGCTATTCTGGTTGGCGAAAGTCTTATGCGCCAGCGCGATGTTGCGGCAGCAGCAAAGGCGCTCGTTTACGGCGAGACGCAAGCGCGCGGCCGCAGACCGCATGGTTAATGACATTGTTCGCCCGTTTTTTTGAGATGAACTGACCGACATGCCGGACCTCACTCATCTTTCCGCCGCCGGGCAGGCTCATATGGTCGATGTTTCAGATAAGCCGGTAACGGCGCGCACCGCCGTCGCCGAAGGCCGGATCCTTATGCGAAAGCCGGTGCTCGATCTTGCTCTCTCAGGCAATGCAAAGAAGGGCGACGTCTTCGCGGCGGCGCGGATCGCCGCGATCATGGCCGCCAAGAGAACTCATGAGCTGATCCCGCTCTGCCATCCCCTGGGCTTGACTAACATCACCGCCGATCTTCAAGCCGACCCAGCCTTGCCCGGCATAAAAGTGTGCGTCACGGCCAAGGTTTTGGGGAAGACCGGCGCCGAAATGGAGGCCCTGACCGGCGTCGCCGTCGCTTGCCTGACGATCTACGACATGCTGAAGGCGGCCGACCGCACGATGCGGATCGAGGGTATCGAACTTGTGCAGAAAAGCGGCGGGAAATCCGGCGAATATTTGCGTGGCGAGGTGTTACCTGCCGAATCGCATTAGGGTCAGTCGCACGCCGCCAAAATATAGACATCGAAATAAAATTGCAGCGGGTTAAAATAAGAATCCGGAAAACCCTCACTATATATCGAAGACGTACTGATTATTGGATAACCTAAAGACTGCGCAGCAAGTTCAGCGTCGCCGCTTGTAAGAAACGGGCCAATTCTCTTGCGTTGAGAGCACTCCCCCGGCATGGAAGGCGCCATAATTCCTGTTTTTGCTGGCGGCATTTTTTGGAAAGCCGGCGGCGCCGGCTTTGGGCCATTCGGAGAAAGGCTAGTTTGTGCATGGAGTGCCAAAGGCATTGGAGCAAACAGAACCAAAAAACAATCCGAGCTTCCGGAAAAAAAGCTTATGGCGCACGTCAGGCTCCCGCTCTTTCGAAGGGTCGACACTATTCTATCCAAGGCGTTAAGTGAATGTGCAATGAATAAAATCGAGCTGCTTTCGGTTTCGGAGGCCCGCACCCACATTCTCGCGAGTGTTTTGACGGACCGCCCGATCGAAGACATTGCCCTGGAACTGGCGGCCGGCCGCACCCTCGCGCGGGCGCTCGCCGCCAAGCGCACGCAGCCGCCAAAGGCCGTCTCCGCCATGGACGGCTATGCCGTTCGGGCTTGCGACGTCGCGGAGCTACCAGTCAAGTTGAAACAAATCGGCGAAAGCACTGCCGGACATGGTTTTTCCGGCTCTGTCGGGCCGAAGGAAGCGGTGCGGATTTTCACCGGTGCGCCTGTGCCAGAAGGTTCCGACACGATTCTGGTCCAGGAACATGCCCGCGTGGAGGCGGGTTTCGTGGAACCTTTGGAAACGGTTACCGGCGGACGCCACATTCGCGAAAAAGGCGTCGATTTTTCCGAAGGCGAGGTTTTGCTTGCCGCGGGAACCCGGCTTGGCGCGGCGCATCTCGCGCTTGCGGCGGCAATGAATCATGCCACGGTCCCCATTACTAAGCGCCCGCGCGTGGCGATTTTCTCTGCGGGCGACGAATTGGTGCGGCCTGGCGAGGCAATTGGCGAGGATCAAATCGTCGCGACCAATTTTTATGCCATTGCTGCTCTTATCGAGAGTGCCGGCGGCGAGCCAGTCGATCTTGGCATATTTAGGGATGAGCTGGCAGCCGTCGAAAAAGGCATAAGCAGTGCGCGCGCATCCGGCGCCGATCTCTTGGTGACGCTCGGCGGCGCTTCTGTCGGCGATTACGATCTTGTTCGACCCGCGCTCGTCCGGCTGGGCATGGAGCTGAATTTTTGGCAGGTCGCGATGCGTCCCGGAAAGCCCGTGATTTTTGGGCGGATTGGGCCGATGATCATTCTTGGCCTGCCGGGAAATCCGGTGGCCGCTTTCGTTGCGGGAATGGTTTTTCTTGTGCCGCTCGTGCGCGCGCTTTGTGGCGACCCGGACGCGGGCCGGGACGAGAGCGAACCGGCAATCCTCGGCAAAGCGCTTCGCGGTAACGATGGCCGGCAGGATTATTTGCGCGCGACATTGCAGCCCAGCGAAACAGGACTGCCACTTGCGACGCCCTTTGAAATACAGGATTCTTCACTGCTAAAAATTCTCGCGCGGTCGCAGTGCCTCATCATACGCGAACCCCATGCGAAGCCCACCGCGGCGGGCGATCTCTGCCGTATCATCCGGCTTGGTTTTTAATCTCGAAGTTTTAGGTTCACTTGGCTCTCACGAACACGCAGCAAAGCGTCGACCTCCTTATAATTGGCGGCGGCATCAATGGCGCTGGCATCGCGCGCGACGCCGCCGGGCGACGCCTCAAGGTGATGCTCTGCGAGCAAGGCGATCTC
>CAYWHF010000174.1:0-5789 GCA_964457695.1 uncultured Methylocapsa sp. | reverse complement strand
AAGGAATCAGCAACAGCTCGGGGCACAGCCGGTAAAAGATATTGTCGGCTATAGGTGCACCATCGAGGACAATGGCGCTCTGACCGGCGTAATTCAGGAGCAGGCTCGGGAGGACGATACCCGACCAGGCGACCCGGATGGGGCGAGACCCGAAATGCCCCATGTCGGCATAGAGTGCTTCGGCTCCCGTCACGCAAAGGAAGACACCCCCCAAAACTAGGAAGCTCGCGTAACCATTCGACAACAGGTAGCGAAGTCCGTAGAGGGGATTCAAGGCAGCAAACACCGCCGGATGCCGGATGACCCCCCAGAGACCAAGCACGGCGATCGACAGAAACCAAAAACCCATAATCGGTCCAAATGCATTGCCGATACGCGATGTGCCGAGGGGCTGGATCGCAAAAAGCGCGACGAGAATTGCCACCGCGGCCGGCAGGACATAGGGCTTTAAGGCCGGCGTGGCGATATTGAGGCCTTCGAGAGCCGAGAGAACCGAGATCGCGGGGGTAATCGCGCCGTCGCCGTAGATCAGCGCGGCACCAAACAGTCCGACCGCGACGATCGCCGGCCTTTGATGTTTTTTGATGCCGAGCAGCGACATGAGAGCGAGAATGCCGCCTTCGCCATCGTTGTCGATGCTCATCGCAAAGGTCACGTATTTCACGGAGGTGACGATGATGAGCGTCCAAAGGATCAGCGAGAGGACACCGAGAACGACGTCGGGCGTCGGCGCGCCCCCGGCTAGGACGAGGACGGTCTTGAGCGTATAAAGCGGGCTCGTCCCGATGTCGCCAAAGACGATTCCAAGCGCGGACAAGCCCATTGCAGCCAGACTCGATCGACCAATCGAGCGAGCAGCATCAGGCTGTGAGGTTTCGGGTGTGATTTGGTCCACCACGTCGAATCCTAAGCATCTTAACAAAATGCGATCGCGCGAAGCTCCAGCTAACCGCCGTTCATGACAAAATGATGAGCCTTGATGGCGCTATCGCCCACTGACGCACCGCTAACAAGCGACTCCTATTAGCCAATGTGCAATTTGTACCGCATCACTCGCAGCCAAGACGCCATAGTGTACGCCCGCATTGCTGGCTGAATTAAGGGCCCGTCGAACTTTATCCGCTCGGCAATCCCTTGCAGCACCTCCATTGGCAGACTGAGCGGCGCGTACACGCTCAATGTAAATCATTTACGTGGCCGATCACTTCCGCAATTTCAGCTGTGGCGTGGCCCGCGCATCCTTCAATGATTGTGCTGCGTTCTGTCTAAAGCTTTGGAATCCCATTCGATTCGCCGTGAGCCCCCTTCTCTGCCGCCTCGCTCTTGAAGATACTTCCCGTCGCCAGTGGTCACCTGGAAACACCAAATGCCATTCTTGCGGATCACATCGTTTTTTCGTAGTTGGCAGATTTCGCCAGAGCGCATCCGTGAGAACGACCGGATAGGTTATCCAAGCCATCGCCGTTGCGAACGTGGGGCGCGCTGGCGATTTTTATTCTTTGCTTGGGCTTCCAAATGTCCGGTGTACGAGCGGTTGAGGCCTGCAGCTTGTTGGCCACGCTGCTGGCCGGTGCTGTTCTTTTGAAGATGTGTTGGCTGAAATTTACATGTAACTCAGTGATTTATTTGGTGCCGGTTGCAGGAGTCGAACCCGCGGCCTACTGATTACAAATCGTTGTTGCCTAACTTCTACCGAATTCGAAGCACTACTTCTGGAATCTTTAACGCCATGATTCAAAGAAATAATTTGCTTTGGCTCTGCTCACGATGGTACTATCCTTTTCGTCCCGTCTCGCTTACCCATGCTTACCCCACGCTTTCCCGTGATCCGATTCCATGGCAAAGCAAAAACTTACAAAGTCCATAGTCGAAAGTCTCTCACCCAGCGGTGAGGATTACGTCGTATGGGATTTGGCGCTTCCAGGCTTCGGCGTTCGAGTGAAACCGTCGAACGTGAAGAGCTACATCGTTCAATATCGGAACAGGAAGTCCGGCACTTCGCGGCGGAAAACCCTCGGCCAACACGGGCCGCTGCTCACGTTCCATAAAGCCCAGGAACGCGCACGTATCATTCTCGCTGACGCTCTAAAGGGCAGCGACCCGGTCGCGGATGACCGTGCGATTCGCGACGCACCCACGATAAGGCAGCTTGCTGCGGACTACCTTGAGCAACATGCAATTCCGAAGAAACGCGCCAGAAGCGTCGAGAATGACCGCTCCATGATCAAGCGGATCATTCTGCCCCGTCTCGGCGGCAAGAAGGTCGCAGCGGTCCAGCCCCGTGACATCCATCTCCTGCACGTATCGATGAAGAAGACACCATATCAGGCCAACCGGGTGCTAGCCCTTTTGTCAAAAATGCTCTCGCTCGCGGCAAAGTGGGGTTGGCGGAGCGATAACCCGGTCAAGGGCATAGAACGATTTCAGGAGAATCGCCGGGAACGTTGGCTTTCGGACAGCGAGTTGAGCCGACTTCTCACAGTGCTGGCGGCCCACCAGAACCAACGCGCCGCAAATGCCGTTCGATTTCAACTCTTAACTGGCGCGCGGCTGGGCGAAGTCTTAAAGGCTCGCTGGTCCGATATAGATTTCGAACGCGGGGTTTGGACAAAGCCATCGCATCATACGAAACAAAAACAGACGGAGCATATTCCGCTATCCGAGCTTGCGCTTGCCCTGCTCGCCGACATGCAGGAGAAAGTCAATCCTACAGAGGCATACTTATTTCCAGGCAACGCAACTGGACAGCCGCTGCAGGACATCAAGAAGTTCTGGAAAGTGGTAACCGCGCAAGCGAAGATTGCCGACTATCGGCTGCACGACAATCGACACACTCATGCGTCGCACCTTGTCTCGAGCGGCCTCAGCCTTGAGATTGTCGGGCGCCTCCTCGGCCATACCAACCCGACCACGACAAAGCGCTACGCGCATATAGCCGACGACCCTCTCCGTGCGGCGACTGAGGTGTTTGGGGCAAAAATGGACGCGCTCCGTAAGGAACAGGTTGCAGAGGTAGTCCCTATCAAATCGCGGCGGTAGTAAAAAAAGAAAACACTATAGCGTGCCGGAAAACACCTCTACTGGGTTGAATCCCCAAGGCGCCCGAATCAAGCACCGAGCTTTTCGAGAGCGGAACTCAGAAATTCTTTTTGCACGTCAGCAAGGAGGCGCAGCTCGCGCGGCCCTCCGGGTCCTCAGCTACCCCGCAATCGTCGATATAGTCGTCTATACCAAGCCGACGCAGTCGAAATCGCGAAAGAACGCGGACCCATCAGTTGCCATAGTTGGCACTAGCAGGTTGCGATCAAGAAATAGATTCCGCATCTCGCAACTCGTTTCTGCGATGAGCAGGCATCCGTGGCAAGCCGCGCCGTGTGTAGCGCGGTCGCCGCTGCGGTCGTCTGGTTCGTGGTCGACGCAAACAGGATCGTTCGAGCATATGGCGGAACGCGCCAGGGCCCTGCGCAGTATATGAGCGAAGTGCGGCACAGTTCCGACGAGGCCGCCGAGCGTCCCATGAGCGCCCGCGGTCGCCGTATAGATAAGTATGCCGCACCGGTTAGGAGACGCGCCCGGATTGGGGCTGAGGGCATACACTCGTTCCTTTAAGGAGCTCGCAGGATAACCGCAATCGAGTGCGATTTCCGCCATCAGAGCATGCGATAAGCTGTGCAGCAGGATGTAGGCCGTACCGGGGTATCTTGGTGGCCTACCACCGAATCGTTTGATCCAATGACCGTACCCATTCACGAGCTTGTCGTGACGCTGCCGAGTGGCATTTCGATTAAGCCAGTCCGCGATGGCGTCTTCGTCGAAATGGATGAAAATGCCTTCACCGAACTGCTCGATTGCAGGGAGCCAATCGGCGTCGCGGGCAATCGGAGCGCCACGCACTGCGAGTTGTACATCTTCGAGTTGGTCGTCGGCACTGGTGGGTGCGGCCTCAAATCGCGTAAAGCCATAGAGGCACGACACTTCACGCAAGCGAGGCACGGCGACGAGGCTTTTGATCGAAGCTAAGTCGAAATAGGCGTTAGCGTTGGCCCAACTTTCGCGCGGCAAAGTCTGAGCATATAGTTTGGCCGTGGGGTGATTTTGCCCGATTTCCGGCCGACCGCTGGCAAAAACATCGAATTCCGGGACTTTGGGTGAACGGCTGGTGTCGCTAAATGTTCCCTCGCGAATGCGTTGGAGCCGAACGAAGATCTCCTCATCTGCGTGGTCGCGGAACGTCGCTGCGATCTTCGAATTGAAGCGCCGGGCCGTCGCGACGTCCTGCACCGATTGTACATTGGCCAAATCGATGGAGATGTCTTCGACCAGCTTGGTAAGTTCATCTTCCGCACTAGGGAGCGAGATAACAGTCGCGACCTGCGGGAAGTAGGTGTTCGTCGCCGTTCGCGTGAGCAGCTTGAGTTTCTGGTCGCAGCCCTCCGGATCGTGGTCGAGGAGCCAGGGTCGCTCGCCGCGGCAATTGCTTAGGCGTCCCGCTACGAACAGCTCTTGAAGTGAGAGCTGCTTTCCACAACCGCACACAACAGACGTGTCGGCAGGATCGGCGCTGGTGCCTCTCTCCTCTAGCCACATAGGCTCGTGGCACGCTTCACCCGCGTGCACGACCCACTTCCAGTCAATGTCCTGCAAGTGTCCCTTTTCGCATGCGCAGACGAAGCGGATCGGAGTGACGTCGGACTTGCTTCCATCGTCAAACACGAACTTGCGACGGCCGCCGCGCGAATCGAGGTGCTCCCACCGCACCAATCGCCGGCGACGTGCCGGCTTCTCGGCAACTGTAACGACTTCGACGTGTTCGCAAACGAACCATGCCGGAAACACGGGTGCGATGATCCCGTTGCGCAAACCGCCCGCACCGCCGTCACCTATGGGCGGGGTACGAATGGACAAGCTACTGCCCGCTTCAAGATGCCCGCGCGCCCTGAGTAGCTGTTCAAGTCGCACGATCAGACGTGGCTCGGAGAGTGTGGTGAAGGCATCGCCTTTCATATCCCATAACTCCAAGCCGCCCACGACGACCGAACCCGTAGGCAGGTCTATCATCGCTCCTGGCCCGAAGGTCGAAATGACTTGGCTCTGGCGTTGTGCGTTCTTTGTCATGCGAGATCGTCAGCATTGGCGATCTGCCCGCCTCGCGGATCGCGTGGCAGGAGAGCAACGGTCGGCTCCACGTCGCGCATCGAGCGACCCGCGACAAATCGCGCGTGCGCCAGGCTTAGGTTCGCGATCTCGGGCGCAAGCGGCATGTGCAGTAGCCGGTGGGGGCTCCTCCCAGTCGCATAGCCGAACACGTTCCCGCCGGCGGCTTGTACATCTGCAGTAACGATCCAGTCATTGAACAAGCCATCCACGAGGTTCGCAAGAGCCGCACGGCCACCCGGAATCAAACTGGTGGGAGCGCGCGACACGATGGTATCGCGCACGGCAATCCGCGTTGCGGGCCTTGCTTTGAGCTCCTTGACGGCCATTTCAGGCGTTAGGCTTGGATCGATGTGACGCGCTGCCGCGACCACAACTGCCGCAAGCGCGCGATCGAGGGCTCGGGCTGCCCACGGCGTAACGCTGGTTGCCTCGATGGTACGATAGAAACTCCGATGAAAATGCGCGAATTGTTCGAAATGCGTCCTATCTCTCGGCTTGTGCAGATTAAGGACAACGATGACCAGTCCGGGTCGATTTTGATCGCGGCCAATGCGGCTTGTGGCCTGGATATATTGGGCCGCCGTCTTTTGCGTCCCCTGCCCCACCAATACGCCCAGCCCGAAGATATCCAA
>CAYWHF010000173.1:0-5803 GCA_964457695.1 uncultured Methylocapsa sp. | reverse complement strand
TCATCGGTCACGTTCGCGCGGTTCCTGCGTTTCGGGCTGCCCGTCACGCTCTGCGGGTCCTGCGTCCCATCCGTGCCCTCCGTGCTGCTCGGCTCCGCAGAGCTGCCCGTGCCTGTGGTGCCGTCCGACGTGGGCTGCGGCACGCCCGTGGCCGGGGCGGACGGGATGGGGCGCACGCTGACCAGCGCGCACTGCGGCCTCTGCCAGGGCTGGGACACCACCACCCGCCTTAGCCGGGAGGGAGTCGACATTGCGGGCGCCGCGGCACAGGCGCGCGGGGACCTGGCCCCCGATCAGGTTCGAAGGGGCCCCGCGGGCACATGTCTGCCGGCGTCGTTGCCCCGGGAAGGACTTTGGTCTCTGGCCTAAGCGTTCGCGCCGGTGTCCGCTAGGTACTAATGACAAGCTACTTGTTCCGGGTGTGACACCAGTGGACAGTTCTGTGGCATCGCCCGCAAATCTCGTTGATTCGAGGGCCGCCCGCCTTGCCGAGCTGCTCCATCTCCGACCGCTTGCCGGCTCGAATAGCAGCGATATGAGCTGCACCGGCGCCGTGACACGACTCGCAGCCGACGCCCATGAACTTCGGCTCCGGGGTGATGGATCCCGGCGGCGAGTTCCTCCGGTTTTTGGCTGGCCGCGAGGCGTACGCGGATGCCCTGCCTTGGCAGGATATGAGCGAGCAAAGGGTGGGTCGTGCCGTAAAGTTGCGGGGCGGCAACGATGTTGCCGCCGTGATCGGCGACATTTGCGAAGGCGTAGAAGAGCGCCGCCTGCCCTGTCGCGGCACTCAGCGCGCCGATGCCGCCTTCGAGTGCGGCAACACGCTGTTCGAGAACGGCGTTGGTCGGATTGGCGATGCGGCTGTAGCGATATCCCTCGACTTCGAGATCGAATAAAGCCGCGGCGTGGTCGGCGCTGTCAAATTCATAGGCGACGGTCTGATATATGGGGACCGCCACGGATTTGGTCGCCGGATCGGCACTATAGCCGCCATGGATCGCAATCGTTTCTCTTCGCAATAAAAACTCCCTTCGCGGCAATAGCATCGCCACATCCCGCCATTGCCGTAATGATCGAATGAAGCGCAGTATAGGTTGTTAGATGCCACAAATCATTTTCTCCCGCATAACTCAAATAGGTGAAAGCAGATTAAGCGGAGAGACTAATGAAATTTTGCATCATATATCATTTGATATTGCGTCGCCCTCTTTTGGCTGGCTCTCCGCGTCGCCAGGAGCAAGGGCAATATGAAGCGGGAATGCGCCAGTTTAGCGGGGAGGGGTTGCACGGATTTTTGGGAATAACGTTAATCTCACTTCCGCCTTTAGAGGCGTGCGATCGCAAAAAATGTTCCATTTGGGTAGGATGGCGCTCCCGCTTGTGCCAATGATGGGGCTGAGGGTGGAACCAAATGCCTAGGCGGCTTCGCGAGATGCGGCTTTCACGCGCACGAGCGCGAGCGGAAAGGCGCGCCGGTAGCTCGAAAGCCGCGCCTAACGAGGCGGAAAAATTCGGCGAAAAGGCGCCTGACCTCGACGCAGTCCGCAAGGCGGTCGAGGACGCGGCCTCCGTCAGTGCCGGGCTGTGGCTGAGTTATCTTTTCGTTCTGTTCTATATCGGCATTGCCGCGGGCGCAGTGACCCACAAGGATCTGTTGCTCGAGAACCCCGTTAAGCTGCCTTTCCTCAATGTCGAATTGCCGCTCGTTGCTTTCTTTTTTCTTGCGCCAATTCTGTTCATCGTCTCCCATACCTATACGCTTGTGCATTTTGTCATGCTGGCAGCGAAAGTCGGCGTGTTCGATCAAGAACTTCGCGCGCAGCTTGGCAGCGCGCCAGAAGCAAGAGAAGGTTTGCGGCGGCAACTCCCGAGCAATATTTTTGTGCAGCTTTTGGCTGGACCGGGAGATATACGCAACGGCGGCCTTGGGTGGCTTCTGAAAGCAGTCGCCTGGATCACTCTTGTGATCGGCCCGATTCTTCTGCTGCTTCTAATCCAGGTACAATTTTTACCTTATCATCTTGAATGGGTGACCTGGGTCCAGCGATTTGCAATTCTCGTCAACGTGATACTTTTGTGGGCGCTCTGGCCCGCCGTGCTCAATGGCCGCAGCGAGATCAAATGGCCGCGCTTTTGGCGCCACCCGGTCATGACGCTGGCGAGCCTTGCCCCGGTCGGACTTGCCTTCGGGGTCGCGACCTTTCCGGGCGAATGGCTGGATGAATATGTCGGCACTGGGCTACCGATACTGGCCGTCTGCCACGATCTTTTGTTCAGTGGCAGAATCGATCAAGTGACTCTGCGTCGAACGAGCTACTTTTCGAATACATTGGTGCTTCCCAACTTCGACGCACTTGAAGCCGCGAGGATCGATGATCCGAAAAAATTGGACTCGATTAAGCACACTTTGGTCCTTCGCGGGCGCCATTTCGAAGAGGCTGTTTTCGACCACACCGATTTGCGCAAGGGGGATCTGGAGGGCGCCCATCTTCAGGGCGCTAGGCTTATATCCGCAAATCTTCAGGGCGCGAGACTACCCGATGCGCAGCTTCAGGGCGCCTTGCTCATTGCCGCGCGGCTTGACGGCGCGGAGCTCATCGGCGCGCAGCTTCAAGGTGCGTGGCTAAAGATTGCGCACCTTCAGGGGGCATCGCTCAACCTTGCCCAGCTTCAGGGTGCGGTTGTCGACCATGCGCAGCTTCAAGGCGCAAGCCTTATCTGGAGCAACCTTCAGGGCGCATCACTTGAGTTTGCGCAGCTTCAGGGAGCGTCCTTCGAGGGCGCGGCACTTCAGGGAGTGGACTTTCGAGCATCGGCATTTGCAGGCACGAACTTGGGAGGAGCAAAGTTGTGGCGCACGAACTTCGAGGGTGTCCCCTTGGGCGCTATCTTCGACGATAGGTTAAATGAAAAAGAAATTTCAAGGGATGAGTTCGCTGCCCTCAAGATCGGTATTATGACAGAGGTCCCAGAAGGCGGTCGACGTGAAGCGTTGAACCGCATCGAAAAATTGAACCCCGAAATTTTTGGCCCCGAAGCGAGTGTCAGCGACATTTTGGAGAAGGGACGCGCAGACAAAGCCGCGTATCAGAGGGCGTTGGCGGATGAACTCAAAAGCCTCGCCTGTTCCGGCGACGAATCCGCTTTTTACATTATGCGTGGGCCTGCAATAAGATCAAGTTTGGGAACTCTCGTAATAGGGTCACGGTTCGTTCCGGAAGGTTCTCGTATCCTTGAGGCCGGGCCTTTCGCGCCGGACCTCATTGAAAGCATTCTCGTACCCGGCTGCCCCGTCTCCGCCACCTTAACCGGACAAGACAAAGCAGATCTGAGAAACCTGGCCAAAGAAGCCCAGGCCCGCGAAAGCAAACAATAATTCATCGTCGCGCGACGTCAGGCTGGTGTTTGAGTAGGGCCACGCCAATCGTCTTGGCGCACGGGCCCACTGTGGATTGTCGGAAGCGCTGGCTCAATTGCTGCCCATCCAGCGATGGATTACTCAGAATGATCCCGTCTCCAGATGTTGGTCTATTTGTCTGTCCATATCAGTTCAGTGTGCGCTCACACCCGAAAGGCACCTGAGACGATTTGCTGATATAGAGACTCGTCCATACGGACATAGGTATCCCCACGCGCCCCGGCGCAATAAATTGCCTCGCCGATTGTTCGGGGATAAAAGCCTTGCGCGGCAAGCGCATGCTTTTTGGGCTTAAAAGTCTCTGTGACCTAAACGCTCTCGATAATGCGCAAAAATACCGGCCGGGCATAATCCGGCAGGCGCTCATCGATATGACGCCGCAACGCCCTGAAATCAAACGTCTCGTCAACGGCGAGCGCGGCCATGCCGGCACGTCCGTCATAACCTTTAACCTCGACGCCGTAGACGCTCGCCTCGATGACGCCAGGGCAAGAGGCGATCGCCTGCGCGACCTCGGTCGTCGCCACATTTTCCCCCTTCCAGCGAAAGGTATCGCCGATGCGATCGACAAAATAATAAAAACCGCGTTTATCCTTGCGCATGAGATCGCCGCTACGCATCCACACGTCGCCTGGAGCGAAGACGTCGCGAAGAATTTTCTTTTGCGTTTCCGCGCGGTTCAGATAGCCTTCGAAATTCTCACTCCCATCCTCCGCATCGGATTCGATCTTGGCGATCGCCTCGCCCGCCTCATTTGGCTCGCAGCGGATACAGCACCCGTCAACGCCACGCAGCGGCTCACCGCATTCGAAATCATATTTGACGATCGCCATTTTGAAGCGATGCGCAATGAAGGACGGCACGCGCCCAATCGCGCCCGGCTCACCCTCGACGTTATAGAGCGAAAAATTGCCCTCCGTTGCCGCATAGAATTCCAATATGCGCGGAATTAAGAAGCGTTGCTCGAAACTTTTCCACACATCCGGCCGAAGTCCGTTGCCTACACAAAGCCGCAGACGGTGTTTCCTTTCCTCAGTGCAGGGCGGCGTGTTGACGAGATAGCGGCAGAGCTCGCCGATATATTGAAAGAGCGTGCAGTCGAACGTAACGATGTCGCTCCAAAAATTTTTGGCCGAAAAACGCTCGCGAATGACGACCGATCCACCGCCGAGCAATACGGCCCATACCGCAACGACGCCGCCGACCGAGTGATATAGGGGCAGGCAATTATACATTCGGTCGCCCGGGCCCGCGTCGATAAGACCCGAGAACCAGAGGCACCAATTCATGATGCGGCGGTGCGTGAGGATCGCCGCTTTTGGCAGCCCCGTCGTGCCGGAGGTGTAAATGTAGAGTGCGTGATCCGAAAGTTTTATGCCGCGGCAATCGTATTCGTTAAGTGGTGCCCCGGGGAGACGCGCAACCTCCGTCTCAAGCGGCAACGTATGCTCGCCGCCGCTTTCCCCATGCACGAAGAGTTCTCCCGCAATGGGATTTTTGGCGAGCACGCTTTCGCAGACAGCGCGGAATTCTTTGGCGACGATGATATGGCGCGGATTGGCGACGGCGATACAATGCGCGAGCGATACTACTGGAAGATTAGTGTTCAGAAGCGCCACCACGACGCCTGCGCGATTCAGACCCAACCAGATTGCCACATATTCCGGACAATTTCCCATCATCAGACAGACGACGTCGCCTTTCTGAAGGTTTTGCGCGATCGCCCATCGCGCGTAACGATTCGAGCGCTCCATGAGATCGCGGAAACTAAAGGATTCCTGTTCGGAAATTAGCGCGGGCCCATCGCCGTGCAAGGCGGCAACGTCATCGAATTCACGCGCGAGGGTGCGGCTTGGATTCTTCTCGATGCCCGCCGTCTTTTCGAGAGCCCGCAGCCAATCCTTGTTCGCGGAACGATGGGCGGAAGCCGTCGGAGGCAGAGGTCCATCCGGAAAATTTATGCTTTGCAAAAAATTATCTCTCGCGCACGATTAGCTTACGGCGGCAAACATCGTGAAAGCCGAAGATGCCATTTTCCATGCCTAAACCTGACATGCCGCGTCCGCCAAAAGGATTGCAGGCGCGGTTTGCCGTGGATTTGTTGATTTGTACCATTCCAACGTTAAGCTCGCGCGCAATTTTGACGGCAAACTCCTTATCTTCGGTAAAAATGTAGCCGCCCAACCCATAAGGCGTGTCTTTGGCCAGGCTTATTGCTTCATCCGTCGTTTTAAATGTTACGACCGGCAAAACAGGCCCAAAAACCTCCTCGCGCCAGGTGCGCATGTCCCGTGTGACGTCAGTTAGAATCGTCGGTTCGTAATAGGCGCCTTGCAATCCGTCCGGTTTTTTACCGCCGGCGACTATTGTCGCTCCTTTCGC
>CAYWHF010000172.1:0-5803 GCA_964457695.1 uncultured Methylocapsa sp. | reverse complement strand
ACATCCAGGCCCGAACGTCCCATCCTCACGGTTGGACAGAAGCGGCAATGTATTGATCGTTTGCAGAGGCGCATCAAAGAGCTTGAAGATTTCGATCCCCAGACCGTGCAGAAGAGATTTTCTGTGCCTGAAGTGATGGCCTTGGAAGCGAGCGTCGACGAAGCGCTGTCAGCTGCATTTGGTCACGGAACAATCGAATACGATCGTTACAGCAGAGCCACGTGCCTCGACCACGGACCTATCATCGCGAACATGTCAGATGAGTGGATTGAAGTTCGGGGAGGAAGCGGCGGCCACCACAATGAGAGATTAGAGGCGCGCCTATATCTCACTGAAGGAAAGCAGCAATCGCTTAGTCTGTTGCGGCAAGCAGTCCGGGGATTGGAAGAAGAGATTGAGTTAGCAGAACCCGTTCATGGGTCTTCGCTGAGCGAAGTGGCCAGCCCGAAACCATCGCAAAAAATATTCGTGGTGCACGGGCATGACGAGGCTGCACTCCAGGCCGTTGCGAGATTCTTAGAGCAGCTTGAATTAGAGGCCATCGTTCTAAGTGAACAGCCGGATCAGGGCCGCACGATCATCGAGAAGTTTGAAGATTACGCAGGCGAGGTTGGTTTTGCCGTTGTCATTCTCACGCCCGACGACCTTGTCGGAACAGAGTCATCACAAGCTTCTCGCGCCCGTCAGAACGTGATTTTCGAGCTCGGATATTTGGTGGGCAAGCTGGGTCGAGGGCGGGCCTGCCTTCTCCGTAAAGGAGAGGTCGAAATCCCATCGGACCTTTATGGCGTCATCTACACAGACATGGACGAGGGTGAGGGCTGGAAACTCAAGTTGGTGAAAGAACTAAAGGCAGCAAAGTTAGAGTTTGATGCGAACAAAGTTTGGGGATGAAGCGATTTGTTCCAATCGCTGGTCTGAAAACGTCTGCCTTTGAATGGGCAGACGGTGAGTGCGCGCAGACGCGCTTTTGGAGATCCTTCGTCTCCAACATCTACAACCCGCACACGGACCGCGCCTATGGCCGCTCGACTGCGGTATTTCTTTCCGTGCAGAAGGTTTGTTCGAGGTGCTTTCTACTGCTTTGAAAAAAGGGCGGGGTTTTTCCCCGCCTCAATTCCTCGATGTTTAGACCGATCACGAGCCCTTAGACACATTCTTCAACAATTCGAACGGCTCGAAAGCTCGTTAGTCCCCCATACCCATCGAGATCCTAGCCGTGATAAAAGCCTTCGTGCCCGTGATGCCAATGTCTTCCGGTGGCCATATGTAGAAGCGGCCCGAAGCGGCGTTTTTGCGCATCATCGAGACTGTCGTAGAGAGGCTTTGCGGCAGCCGCGAGCTTGTCCAACTCCGCAGAGCGAGTCGCGTGGCGTTTCGCACCTTGCTGGAGACCTTCGATCACGCTGCGATGCTCTTGAGGTTCCGTGGCCTTTTCACGCCATTCCGCCATGCGCGCGGCGCGCGCTTTTGCCTGTTCGCGCAACGCAGATTCGAGCGCAGGCCAATGCTGTTCTTGCGCCGCCGTTAGTTTGAGCCCAGCTTTCAGTGCCGCGATGCGTGCATCTGTGAAAGCGGCGAAGTCTTCAGGCGAAAACTGTGGCTGGTGCATTCCCGCACCGTCAGACGCTTCGGGCGGCGCCGCCAAGACGCTGGAGGATAGGTTGGGCCAAGCCAGAAGCGCAGCGGTCGCTGCTATCAGAATCTGCTTTTTCATGGGGGTATCTCCAAATAGTGGAAGATATGATGAGTTACGGCAAAAACGCTTTGGAAAGGCAATTTAACAATTCGTAATGGTTGGAACTCTTGAGCGTCGGCGATCGCGCAATTGTTGCGCCGAACCAATAGGCTGCAGCGATGTCGCACGTGGGCAGCTTTGTTACCGCTGGACCAGGCGAGGCCGGGTAGGACTTAGGTTGTTGTAAAGCGAAGTTCGAATTGGCCCAACCATTTTGGTACGATTGGCGCGTGCGGCTGATGCCACCCTTCTTCCGCGTGGGTGGCTTTATACTGACTTACTCTGATTGGGAAGCTATCCTGTAGGAGCCGTCTTCCATGAACCTTAAGATCACGCCCAGCGCATTTTTCGATTCGCGCTTAAAGTTTTATTAAAACTTTAGCGAAATAGTTTCCAAACTCCCACGAGAACGATTGGAAACCGCATGTATCTTACCCTCGGACAGGCCGCCAAAGAGGCGGGCGTTGCCAAATCCACCATCTCCAAAGCTTTGTCTTCCGGCAAGCTTTCCTATCGCGAGAAAAATTCGGACGGTTATAAGATCGATCCGGCAGAACTTTTCCGCGTCTATCCGAAGACCGAAAAAACGGACGCGGATGAACTCTTGTCGAACGATTGGCGACAGGATGACGCCAATGGGGAAACCTTGCCCTATTCGGCAAGATTCGAAATCCAGCTCGCCGGCCTCAAAAGCCTCATCGCCGAAAAAGACCGCCGCATCGGCGATCTCGAAGCCGACCGCGCGCAGCTGCGCGAGGATCGCCATCGGCTCACCGAAAATTGGCAAGATGAGCGCGTCCGGCTCCTAAAATTGATCGAGGACCAGACCGGCGCCGTCAAGCTTTTGACCGACGAGCGGGCGAAACTTACGGCCGAGTTCAAGCGCACATTCTGGCGGCGGTTTTTCGGCCTCAAACCAGTCGCAATCCCGGCCTGAGCGTTCTTATTGCGCGCGCGGGCGACGCTAGGGTAGCTTTCGGTTCCACCCTGGAAGCCCGCGATGCCGCAAAGTTATACGGTCCATGCCGCGCAATCGATGCGCGAGGTTGATGCCGCAGAGTGGGACGCCTGCGCCAATCCGGCGCAGGATGCGGGCGGCGCCTGTGAGGCCGCCAAAGACTCGGAGCGGTATAATCCCTTCATCACTCATGCGTTTCTAACGGCGCTCGAGGCTTCAAAGTCCGTCGGGCCAAAATCCGGCTGGATTTCCGCGCATGTTCTGGTCAAGGATGCAAACGGCAGGCTGACGGCCGCCGCACCTGCGTATTTCAAGACTCATTCCATGGGCGAATATGTGTTCGATCATGGCTGGGCGGAAGCGTATGAACTTGCGGGGCTGCGCTATTATCCCAAGCTGCAAGTCGCGGTGCCGTTCACGCCGGTCACGGGCCGCAGACTTTTGGTCGCAAAGGGACAGGGGGAAGAGGCACGCAAGAGCCTGATTGCCGGCCTGCGGACGCTGCGCGAGCAAGCCAAAGCGTCTTCGCTGCACATTACCTTTCCAGCGCGGGCCGAATGGGAGCTTCTCGGCACATGCGGCTTTCTGCAACGCACGGGCCGGCAATATCATTTCATTAACAAGGGCTATGACAGTTTCGACGCCTTCTTGTCCGATCTTGCCTCGCGCAAGCGCAAGATGATCCGGCGCGAGCGAAAGGAAGCCCTTGGCCCTGGAATCACAATCGAGCTTTTGAGGGGCGCGGACATCCTGGAGCGCCATTGGGAGGTGTTTTTTCGCTGTTATATGGACACGGGCGCACGCAAATGGGGAACGCCCTATCTCAC
The DNA here is from genome assembly GCA_964457695.1 of uncultured Methylocapsa sp. Taxonomy (GTDB): domain Bacteria; phylum Pseudomonadota; class Alphaproteobacteria; order Rhizobiales; family Beijerinckiaceae; genus Methylocapsa. The sequence goes on along the minus strand of CAYWHF010000172.1, from coordinate 2,280 downwards.
GCGCGAATTTTTCTCCGCTGTGGGCGCCTCAATGAGCAGCAATATTCTTTTGGTCATGGCCAAGCGCAATGGTCGCTATATCGCGGGCGCCCTAAACTTTTTGGGCCAAGACGCGATCTACGGCCGCAATTGGGGGGCAATCGAGGACCATCCCTTTTTGCATTTTGAGGTTTGCTATTATCAGGCGATCGAATTTGCGATTGCGCGGGGCTTTGCCCGCGTCGAGGCCGGCGCCCAAGGCGAGCATAAGCTTGCCCGCGGCTACCGCGTGGTTCCGACCTATTCGGCGCATGACATTAGCGACCGGCGGTTTGCCGAGGCAATCGGTCATTATCTCGAGACCGAGCGCATTCACAACGATTTGGTGGTGCGCGAATGCGACGAACTTGCGCCCTTTAAAAAGGGGCCTTGATTCCAATTCATTCAGAAGGAACTTGCCAATGCCTTCCCCAGCTTATGATGACAAAAATATCTTCGCGAAAATTTTGCGGGGGGAACTGCCGTGTCACAAGGTTTTTGAGGACGATGTGGCGCTGGCCTTTATGGACATCATGCCACGCGCCGATGGCCATGTTCTGGTCCTGCCCAAAGCGCCTTCACGCAATCTCCTCGACGCGGAACCCGAAAATCTCGGCAAGCTCGTGGCCCGGGTCCAAAAAATTGCGCGGGCGGTCAAATCGGCTCTTGGCGCCGATGGAATAACCATTTTGCAATACAATGAATCCGCGGGCGGCCAGATCATTTTCCATCTGCATTTCCACATCCTTCCCCGCTGGAGCGGCGTCGAGCTGCGCCCGCGCACCGGGGTCCAGGAAAAGCCCGAGGTGCTCGACGAATTTGCGAGGAAAATCGCGGCGGCGCTTGAATGGCCTTGAACGATTCAATGACACGCGTTGCGCATTCGTGATCACAATAGAGTTTTTAGAATTCTACTAGAAATTTTTCCGGCGAACACACCCGCGGCAACGACCTCGAGATCTATGTCCTTAAAGGCAAGCAGCTGACAAACATCCGCGCCGCGGGCAAGGACGAGGCCATGCGGCTCAAACGAAAGCGCGTGAGTTGCGTGGGCAATCTTGGCCCCGGCCTTATTTGGATGTAGTTTAGAATAATTCCAAAAATGTTTCACGTGAAACATTTTTGTCCGAAAGTGCCCGAAAACCTTACAATCTCGAAGACAGCTTCGCGATACATGATCTTGTAAGATCGCGCGATTTTTTGGTGCAATCGGAATCGGGCGACGGGGGCGCATCGATGGCCGGGTCTCGGTGCCGGAAGGCATCCCCAGTGTAAGATCGGCTTTTTTGCAGCGGTGTGTTGCCGCCAAAAACTCTTGACAAGCGAAGAGCCGCTTTGGCGCGATAATTTGATGGCTATCGAGTTTCCGCTTGTTATCGAGTTTTCGACGCTCGGCTGGTTTTCGCTCAGCGCTTTTATGGGATTTGCGCCTTCCTTTGACGCATGCGATGATCGGTTAGGGCTGACGCATGCGGCATGCCGTTCTAAAGGAACACTTGGTGGAAACGGCCCCTTTCAAATATCGGGCTTTCCTCAGCTACAGTCATCGCGACTCGACGCCGGGTAAGCGGCTTCATGCCGAGCTCGAAGGCTTTTCTATAGACAAGGATTTGATTGGGCGGAAGACTTCGGCCGGGCCGATTCCAAAGACTTTGCGTCCCATTTTCCGCGATCGCGAAGATTTTGCAGCCGGGGCTTCTCTTCCCCAGCAAACAATTGCGGCTCTCGAAGCCTCTCAGTTTTTGATCGTCATATGTTCTCCGAATTCGGCAAAGAGCAAATATGTGAATGAAGAAATCCGACGCTTCAAGGCACTGGGCCGCAGTGATTACATCATCCCGGTCATTGTCGATGGCGAGCCGCACGATCCCGTGCGCGAGTGTTTCCCGCCTGCCCTAACTTTTCGTGTTGGCCCGGATGGGACATTGACCGGTGAGCGCGAAGAACCGCTTGCTGCTGACGCACGGCCCAATCACGACGGCAAAGACCTCGCGAAACTCAAAGTTGTGGCGGGGCCGCTCGGAAACGGCCTTGACGAGATTGTTCCCCGTGCCGAACGCGCGCGGGAGAAAGGAGGGCGAAACTGGGGCGCCCCCCTCATCACCTTTACCGCGACCTTTGGCGGGGTTTCCGTTTTGGGTATGGAACTTCGGATTCAACGTGGCGCTGTTCGCCGCGATCGGGACACCGCTCGCGGCGGTGCTGTGGCGTTACGCCGAGCGACTCGAAGCCTGATCGTCGCCGGCCTGCTGATGGCGGCTC
>CAYWHF010000171.1:0-5804 GCA_964457695.1 uncultured Methylocapsa sp. | reverse complement strand
CAAGTTCCAAAGCAAGCCTCAGGAATAATTTTTTGACAGGCGCAAAACAGACTTTACCGGTGTCGCGGCTGGGGCTTGTGGTCTTTCCACCGCAACCGGATCTGTGAATCTTCGCATGCGCGCAACCTTTTTCAAAGCCCGTTTCTCAAAGGCCCGGTCATTGCGCTTGGCCAGCCACTTCCATAAAGCAAACACGCCGCCAGTTACAGCAAGTGCCTCAATTAGATTTTTGAAAATTTCCGACACTAATTGGTCTTGAGTTCAAAATTTAGCTCACCGCGCAGAGCCGTCGAGGATTTGGGCGAGCGCGGTCCGTGCAGAAAAATGAATGCGGGCGGCATGGCGGTTGCAACAACCGATGCACGGGTTTCATTGAAACGGTAGCGTGCCAATGTTTTGGCTGCTCGCCCGTGCAGGGATGTCACGGTAAAGCCGGGACGATCGACGATGGCGATGGGAACAAGCTCTGCGATTTCGCGCCAGCGCTGCCAGCGATCGAAAAAGCGAAAATTATCCGCGCCCATCACCCAGACGAAATGGACGCCTGGGCAACGATTTTTCAAATAGGAAATTGTCTCGAAACTGAAAGTTGCGCCGATCGCGGCTTCGATGGCGGTGACTTCGATTCGCGGATGCCGGCTCACTTTTCGTGCCGCCTCAAGGCGCAGCGCAAGCGGCGCGAGCTCCCGTGCGTCTTTCAAAGGATTGTTGGGAGTGACAAGCCACCAGACGCGATCGAGGCGCAACCGCTTGAGGGCGAGAAGGCTTGCCGCTCTATGCCCGTCATGCGGCGGATTGAAGCTGCCGCCGAACAAGCCGACCCTCAGGCCGGGCACAAAGGGCGGGAGCTTATACCAAGTCTCGATGTGAATAATTCTTGCGTCATGCCCGCCCCCGGACCGAGTCCGGCAGTTGGGCCGGGCATCCAGACTCTTGTGCTTTGGAGATTGGATGGCCGGGTCAAGCCCGGCCATGACGGTGGCACTCACGGGCGGATCTGCCCGGTGCCGTGCACGCGGTATTTGAAGGACGTCAGCTGCTCGAGGCCGACGGGGCCGCGCGCGTGCATCCGGCCTGTCGCAATCCCGATCTCGGCGCCAAAGCCAAATTCGCCGCCATCGGCGAATTGTGTTGAGGCATTGTGGATGACGATGGCCGAATCCACTTCCGTCAAAAAACGCTCCGCCGTCACCTGATTTTCGGTGATGATGCAATCCGTATGGTGCGAGCCAAAAGTTTCGATATGCGCGATGGCCTCATCGAGGCCTTCGACGACACGCACGGAAATGATTGCATCGAGATATTCGGTCGCCCAATCCGCTTCGGTTGCTGGCGTTACGCGTGAGTCGACGGTGCAGGTTGTTTCATCGCCGCGGACCGCGCAGCCAGCATCGAGCAGCATCTTGATAAGCGGCGCAAGATGGGTCGGCGCGCAAGCACGGTCAACCAAAAGAGTCTCGGCCGCGCCGCAAATTCCCGTGCGGCGCAGTTTTGAATTGAACAGGACCGTCTTGGCTTTTTCGAGATCCGCATCGCAGTCGACGAAGACATGCACAATGCCTTCGAGATGCGCGAAGACCGGCACGCGCGCCGCGGCCTGGACACGGGCCACGAGATCCTTCCCGCCGCGCGGTACGATCACGTCGAGATTGCCGTTGAGGCCACAAAGCATTTCGCCAACCGCCGCGCGGTCCGTGACGGGCACAAGGGCGATGGCATCGGCCGGGAGGCCCGCTTCAGTCAACCCAGAGGCAAGGCAATCATGGATGGCGCGGGAAGAGCAAAAACTCTCGGAGCCGCCGCGAAGGATGACCGCATTGCCGGCCTTGAGGCAGAGCGCACCGGCATCCGCCGTCACCCCCGGCCGGCTCTCATAAATGACGCCGATGACGCCAAGCGGAGTTGCAATGCGCTCGATCACGAGCCCGTTCGGACGCTCATAGCGCGCAAGCAGGCGCCCCACGGGATCGGGAAGCGCGGCGATCGCCTCAAGCCCGCTCGCCACGGCCTCACACCGGGAAGCGTCGAGGGCGAGGCGATCGAGAAAGGCGCCCGTTGACCCGCTCGCCTTGGCGGCGGCCATGTCGCGCGCATTGGCCGCGAGAATATCTCTGCTCCGCGCGCGGATTGCGGCGGCGGCAGAGCGAAGGGCGCAATTTTTTGCCTCCGCCGAAGCAAGCGATAGCTCATGCGCGCATTTGCGGCCCGCGCGCCCCATCGCAGCCATCAATTCGGCGGTGTTGGCCTCAGCGTCCATCCGCGTCCCGCTCCACTGCGGCCACATAGCCGCTAACCAAAACCATGTCGTCGCGATGAATGATCGCGGCCCGGCCCGCGAACCCAAGCACGCTCAAAATATGTTGCGAATTGCGTCCGGCGATCAACGCGGCCTCGCTTGCATCATAGCCGACAAGCCCACCGCCGATTTCCGCGGCGCGGGAATCGCGAATGAGCACACAGTCGCCGCTCGTAAAATTTCCCTCAACCCGCGTCACGCCAGCTGACAAAAGGCTCTTGCCGTTCATAATTGCGCTTGCCGCTCCGGCATCGACATAGAGAACCCCGCGCGGTTCGAGCGAACCCGCGATCCATTTTTTGCGCGCCGTGACCGGATTAGACGTCGATAAGAACCAGGTGCAAGGCACAGACTCATTCAACCGTGCAACAGGATGTGCGACTCTTCCGTCGGCAATGAGCATATGGGTGCCGCCGGTCGTCGCGATCTTGGCGGCCTCGATCTTGGTGCGCATGCCGCCGCGCGAGAGGTTTGAGGCGGCGCCGCCCGCCATCGCCTCGATTTTTTCGTCGACATGCGTGACCAGAGGAACGAACTCGGCCTCGGGGTTCTCCCGCGGAGGAGCGGTGTAAAGCCCCGGCACGTCGGAAAGCAAAATCAAGAGATCGGCGCTCGCCATTGTGGCAACCCGGGCGGCCAGGCGATCATTGTCGCCATAACGAATTTCGTTCGTCGCCACGGTGTCGTTCTCATTGATGACCGGCACGGCGCGCAGATCGAGCAGGCGGCCAATCGTCGCCCTAGCGTTGAGGTAGCGCTGCCGCTCCTCGGTATCGCCAAACGTGACCAGAATCTGGCCCGCCGTGATTTTCCGCTCTGCAAGAACCTGCGCCCAAATGCGCGCCAAGGCGATTTGCCCAACGGCCGCTGCCGCCTGGCTGTCTTCGAGCTTAAGACCTTTTTCGGGGAGCCCTAGCACCGTGCGCCCGAGCGCAATCGCACCCGATGAAACCACAAGAACGTCTACGCCACGCGCGTGCAAATCGGCGATGTCCTGGGCAAGCGATTCAAGCCAGCCGATGCGCGCAGAGCCCTGCGCGCGATCGATGATCAGCGAGGAACCGGCCTTGACGACGATCCGGCGGAAAGTTTTGAGGCTCGGCAAGGATGGGCGAGGAGCCGGTGCCGGCTGTTGGGCAACGCTCAAGGGTGCCACTCCGCGAGAATTTCGGGCCGAGCCGTCTTGGATTGATTGATTTTGTCGAGCGCAGTCAAGACCTTGCGCAGGGTTTCCGGCAGGTTGACGCCGGTCAGAGCCGAAAGACCAAGCGGCGTTCTTTTGGCGGCACGCTTGAGGCGCAGAACCTGGGTTGCCAGAAACTCCTGACCGACGCTATCGATTTTCGTGAGCGCAACGAGTTCCGGTTTTTCCGCAAGGCCTTGGCCGTAGGCCTTGAGCTCGCGGCGTACGGTTTTATAGGCCTCGCCCGCGTGTCCCTCTCCGGCATCGATAAGATGCAAAAGCACGCGGCAGCGCTCGATATGGCCCAAAAATCTGTCGCCGAGCCCGTGACCTTGGTGCGCGCCTTCGATCAGGCCAGGAACATCGGCGACGACGAATTCCTGGCCGTCGCAAGCGGCAACACCGAGCTGAGGGTGAATTGTGCTGAAGGGATAGGCGGCTACCTTAGGCTTTGCAGCACTGACGGAAGCAAGGAAAGTCGATTTTCCGGCGTTTGGCAAGCCAACGAGGCCGACGTCGGCAATGAGTTTCAACCGCAGCCAGACGATCCGCTCCTCGCCCTTCTCGCCCGGATTGGCATGGCGGGGTGCCTGGTTGGTCGCGGTCTTGAAGCGCGTATTGCCAAAGCCGCCATTGCCGCCGCGAGCAAGCGAGACCCGCTGCCCGGCCTCTTTGAGGTCGGCAAGCAAAACCTCGCCGTCCTCGTCGAAAATCTGGGTTCCGGCAGGAATCTTTAAGATTGCATCGGCACCCTTGGCCCCCGCGCGGTTTTTGCCCATGCCGTGCCCCCCGGTCGCAGCCGTAAAATGCTGGCGGTAGCGATAATCGGCCAAGGTGTTGAGACCGGAAACACATTCGGCAATCACATCGCCGCCGCGCCCGCCATCGCCGCCATCCGGGCCGCCAAATTCGATAAATTTTTCTCGCCGGAACGACAGGCAGCCAGCGCCGCCATCGCCCGACCGGATATAGACTCGTGCCGTGTCGAGAAACTTCATAGCAAAAGTTGGCCTTGAAACTTAAGTCCTGGCGGGTGGACGAGACATGGACAGAGAATGCCCTAATCGAAAAGGCCGATCAACTTTTTCAGCTTGTTCAGCTTGCCGGCAAGCACCGGAGGATCAAGAGAACGATCCGCCCCATTCAATTGCGCAGTTCTCTCAAACGGCCAGGACCGATTTGGAGCGGCGTCGTCAAATGTCGATTTGCTCGCTCGCCGTAGCAAGCATCTTTTCGGCATTTGCATCCGGCGATTGCTGCGCCATTGCTGGCATAGCCTGGCTTTCGCCAGCCGCAATCAGCCTCGCCGCCCATGTCTTGCGATCGAGCTGAAACCTGTCGCAAGGGTGCATGCCGCCGCGCGCCGGCAGGAACTGAAGACCGGAATCTATGAAAGTAAAGCCCGTTTTTTCGAGCACGCGGGAGGAGGCGATATTGTGGAGGCGCGAATTGGCGACAATGCGATTTGCCATGCTAAGCCGGAATAGCGTGTCGACGAACGGCTTTGCCAGTTCGCTCGTATATCCTTTGCCCCACATGGAAGGAGCCAGGATGTAGCCAAGCTCAATGTCGGCTGCCGAGGCCGGCGTCGCGCTAACGATACCAATAACTTGCCGTGCACCAGCTTTCTGGGTAACCGCCAGGACGAGCGCCGCACCGCTGGCGTTGTCGGCGCGCGCCTTAAGGATGAACCGCTCTGCCTCCCCTTGTGGATAAGGATGGGGAATCCCCGCCGTCAATTGAGCGACTTCCGCCAGTTTTGCAAAACTGGTAATTGCCGGCGCATCCGCAGCACGGGGCCAGCGCAACCAAAGCCTCTTGGTCTCGATGCGAAAAATGTCGTCGGAGGTCAAATCCTGGAACATCGGGGTTCCGGCGCATGCGCGAGGCTCTGAACCAGAGATTTTGCCGCTATCTCCGATAGCAACCCAAAATCGGGTTTTACGTATTTTATTTCGAATATCAGAAGCGGCACTCGGTTGCAGAAAACGTGTCCTTCGGACGTCAAGGTTGAGCTACGGGTAAGACTCCGCCCTTACTTCCTACTCTCGGTCTCAGCCAATGGTTGGACCGAAACAAAGGCGCGGCCATCCCCTTTCGAATGGAATGCAACTTTGCCGCCAATCAAAGCATATAACGTATGATCGGTGCCAATCCCGACATTTGCGCCGGGATGCCATTTGCTGCCGCGCTGCCGCACGATAATGTTGCCGCCAAGAACGGTTTCGCCGCCGAATTTCTTGACGCCAAGGCGCCTTCCTTTGGAATCGCGGCCGTTGCGGGATGATCCGCCTGCCTTTTTATGCGCCATGTTACTTGCTCCAA
>CAYWHF010000170.1:0-5834 GCA_964457695.1 uncultured Methylocapsa sp. | reverse complement strand
AAGACACTCAAAAGTGCAAACCGTCCCAGGGCAAGGAACGGAAATTCAGTTACCTTTATAAAGACCAGAACGGCCATACTTTTATGAACGCCGAGACCTACGACCAAATCGTCGTGCCCGCCGACGTCATTGGGGACCAGGCAAACTATCTTCAGGAAGGCATGACCTGTGTCCTTTCGATCTTTAACGGCACTGCCGTCGCGGTCCAATTGCCGGCGCGCGTGACGCTCGAAGTCGTCGAAACCGAGCCCGCAATGAAGGGACAGACGGCGTCCTCGTCCTATAAGCCCGCAAAGCTCTCGAACGGCGCGCGCGTGATGGTCCCGCCACATATTGCTCCGAGGACGAAAATCATCGTTCAGACGGCGGACGGCACCTATGTCGAGCGCGCCAAGGACTGAGGTGCTTTAGCGAATAAATCGCGATCTTGCTTCTGTGCGAGCGGATTATTGCCGATCCGCCGGCTCGCTGCGGGCCGGGGTGGGAAGCCTTGGCGGATTGCCGAGGCGGCGATCGAGATAGAGGCCCACCTCCTCGTTCAGCAATTCGATGCAGTTTTCAAAAAAATGGTTGGCGCCCGGAATGACCGTATGCTCGATCGTTATTCCCTTTTGTGTCTTGAGCTTTTCTATAAGCCCGGTGACTTCCTTGAGCGGCGCGACGCGGTCTTGATCGCCATGCACGAAAAGCCCCGAGGACGGGCATGGCGCGAGGAAGGAGAAATCGAAGCGGTTGGCGGGCGGGGCAATCGCAATAAAACCTTCGATTTCGGGACGGCGCATCAGAAGTTGCATGCCGATCCAGGCCCCGAAGGAGATGCCGGCGACCCAGCATGCCCGTGCCTCGGGACTGATCGACTGCACCCAGTCGAGGGCCGCCGCCGCATCCGAAAGTTCGCCCTGGCCATGGTCGAAATCGCCCTGAGAGAGGCCAACCCCGCGAAAGTTAAACCGCAGGACGGAGAATCCGCGCTCGGCGAATGTGTAGTATAGGTTGTAGACGATTTGATTGTTCATTGTCCCGCCGAACTGCGGATGCGGGTGTAAAATGATTGCGATGGGTGCACCGCGGATTGTCGAAGGGTGAAACCGTCCTTCGACACGCCCGGCGGGCCCATTAAACTTAACCTCGGGCATTCTTTCTCCAAAATTTGCAATTGTTCGGTTAGTTGCTGAAAGGGGCTGCCGCAAACCAAGCTGCGGTCAAGGCATTGTTTCGATTTTGCCCCGCGATCCTATTGGAACTGACCCGACGGTCTCCTACTTGACTTTACAACGCGCGTTGCGCGTAAAAGAGGCGCGACATCGGATACCGAAAACGCGTGTTTGTAAACGCCTCACAAATTTGAGGCTTACCGGCGGCTTTTCTAGCATGTAAGTCCCGCTCTATTGCAAGGATTTTGAGAAGCAAGCTTAATCCTGTGCGGATTGCCGGGCATTCGATCGCGCAGGCTTGGTATGAATTCCTTAGCGCGCAGGCGCATTTATCTCGACTATAACGCTACCGCGCCCCTGCATCCTGCGGCCCGCGCCGCCATCTCTGCGGCGTTCGATCTTTGCGGCAATGCTTCCTCCGTCCATGCCGAAGGACAGGCGGCGCGGGCATTGATCGAAACGGCGCGCGTCGAGGTCGCCGCTTTTGCGGGCGTTGCCCCCAAAAATGTCTTCTTTACCTCCGGAGGAACGGAGGCGCTGAATTTGGCATTGACGCCGCATATCACGCTGCAGGACGAAAAAAGGCCTTTCGACCTGCTCTTGGCAGGGGCCGGGGAGCACCCTGCCGTTCTAGCTGGGCACCGTTTTGCTCCGTCACAGCTTGAACTCGTTGGTTCCACATCAAAGGGGGTGCTTGACCTCGAAGCGCTCGCTGCCGCGCTGTCTCGCGCGCGCGCCACTGGCCTGCGAATCATACTCGCGCTCCAGGCGGCAAACAACGAGACCGGGGTCGTTCAGCCGGTCGCCGCCGCCGCGGAAATGGTACATGCCGCGGGGGGACTTGTCGTCTGCGATGCGGTTCAGGCGGCGGGCAAAATTGACTGTGACACCGGACACCTCGGAGCCGACGCCATCGCCGTTTCCGCGCATAAATTCGGCGGCCCGCAAGGGGTCGGGGCGCTTTACCTGCGATCTGATGCTTACCACATAAAGGCTCCGCTTTTGCGGGGCGGGGGGCAGGAGAGGGGCTACCGCGCCGGAACGGAAAATGTTGCCGGCATCGCGGGATTGGCCGCCGCGCTCGGCGCCGCCAAGGCCCGCCAGACCGACGAGTCCGCAACGCTTGCCGGATTGCGGACTAAGCTGGAGCGGGAAATCTCCCGCATCGCGCCCGAAGCGGTGTTTTTCGGACAAGGGGCAGAAAGGCTCCCCAATACCTCCTGCTTCGCAATGCCCTCGATCCAAGCGCAGGTTCTTCTTATATCTTTGGACATGGAGGGCGTTGCCGTATCCTCGGGTTCGGCCTGTTCGTCCGGCAAGGTACAGCCGTCGCATGTGTTGCGCGCGATGGGTATCGCGCCGGAGCTGGCAGGAGGCGCCATCAGGGTCAGTCTTGGCTGGGATTCGCGGCAGGAAGATTGCATGACCTTTCTAGAGGTTCTCGAACGGACTGTAAGGAGAATTAGGGCACGGAGGGATAGGCCGGCCGCGTGAATGAAATGCCGAGCTAGCCGAAAACCGTCTCGTTTGCGTCCGAATATTGCCCGGTTCCAAATGGGCGCGTTATAGCGTATTGTGCAACAGCTCAACCAGCGGTCCTTGAAACCGCCAAGGTGAGGAGAAGGGAATGCCTGCGGTCCAGGAGACGGTCGATCGCGTGAGAGCGATCGACGTCAATGAGTATAAGTACGGGTTTTTCACCGACATCGAATCGGATAAAGCCCCCAAGGGACTGAATGAAGACATTGTCCGGTTCATCTCGGCAAAGAAGGATGAGCCATCCTGGCTGACCGAGTGGCGGCTCGGTGCTTACCGGCGCTGGCTGACCTTGGAGGAGCCGCGCTGGGCAAGAGTCGATTATCCGAAGATCGATTATCAGAATATTCACTATTATTCCGCGCCAAAGACCGCCGCCGGTCCCAAATCTCTCGACGAAGTCGATCCGGAATTGCTGCGAGTCTATGCCAAGCTCGGCATTCCGCTGCGCGAACAAGAGGCGCTCGCCGGCATCGGCCCCGAGCGCAGAATTGCGGTCGACGCCGTTTTCGACTCGGTTTCGGTTGTCACGACATTTAAGGAGGAACTCGCCAAGGCCGGAGTGATTTTCTGCCCCATCTCCGAAGCCGTGCAGCGCCACCCGGGGCTCGTGCAAAAATATCTTGGGTCCGTAGTTCCGACAACCGACAATTTTTACGCGACGCTGAACAGCGCGGTTTTCTCCGACGGGTCCTTTGTCTATGTTCCGCCAGGCGTGCGCTGCCCGATGGAACTCTCGACCTATTTTCGAATCAACGAAAGGCAAACCGGCCAGTTCGAACGCACGCTGATCATTGCCGATAAGGGAAGCTACGTTTCCTATCTCGAGGGATGCACGGCGCCCAAGCGCGACGAAAATCAGCTGCATGCCGCTGTCGTCGAGCTGATTGCCCTCGAGGGTGCGGAGATCAAATATTCGACCGTTCAAAACTGGTATCCGGGCGACTCCGAAGGCAAGGGCGGAATTTACAATTTTGTTACGAAGCGCGGCGACTGCCGGGGTACAAATTCAAAAATTTCCTGGACACAGGTCGAAACCGGCTCGGCGATTACCTGGAAATATCCCTCCTGCATCCTGCGCGGTGACAATTCGCGTGGCGAATTCTATTCGATCGCCATCTCCAACGGCCATCAGCAAGTCGATTCCGGCACCAAAATGCTGCACCTCGGCCGCAACACGACAAGCCGGGTCATATCAAAAGGGATTGCAGCAGGTAGATCTCAAAACACCTATCGCGGTCTGATCACGGCGCACCGGAAAGCAACCGGCGCGCGCAACTTTACCAATTGCGATTCGCTGCTTATTGGCAATTCTTGCGGCGCCCATACGGTCCCCTACATCGAATCAAAAACCCCAAGCGCGCAATTCGAACATGAAGCCACCACATCCAAAATTTCCGACGATCAGCTGTTTTACTGCATGCAGCGCGGATTGTCGGCCGAGGAAGCGACGGCTTTGATTGTCAATGGCTTTGTCCGGGACGTCTTGCAGCAGTTGCCGATGGAGTTTGCGGTCGAAGCACAAAAGCTGATCGCGATTTCCCTCGAAGGAAGCGTCGGCTGACGTTGCATGAGTCGCGGATGCGGCCTGCCGCAGGCGTCTACTGCAGCGTTTGTGAATTTCTGGTACAGCATCGAAACGGGAACGCTGAAGGAAAGAGAACCCGTGCTTGAAGTAAAGAACCTTTCTGTTTGCGCTGGGGGCCGCATGATCCTCAGTGGCCTCAATCTCACCGTTCACGATGGCGAAGTCGCCGCGCTCATGGGGCCGAACGGCAGCGGCAAGTCAACCTTGTCGTATGTGGTGGCCGGGCGCAAGGACGTCTCGGTCGAGTCGGGCGAGATATTGCTGAACGGCGAGAATATTCTCACCGATGAGCCCGATATCCGGGCGGCAAAGGGGCTTTTTTTGGCGTTCCAATATCCGATCGAAATCCCCGGCGTTGCGACCTTGACCTTTCTGAAAGCGGCGGTGAATGCGCAGCGCAAGCACCGGGGCGAGGAAGAACTGTCCACCCCCGAATTCATGAAACGTGTCAAAGCTTCGGCGAGCAAGCTAGGGATAGCCCAGGATATACTTAGACGCGCGCTCAATGTCGGCTTTTCCGGCGGCGAGAAGAAACGCATGGAAATCCTCCAGATGGCGCTTCTTGAGCCTGCTTTTGCTATACTAGATGAAACCGATTCCGGCCTCGACATCGATGCTTTGCGCATCGTTGCCGATGGCATCAATGCCCTGCGAAGTCCCGCGCGGGGTATTCTTGTCATTACCCATTACCAGAGGCTTCTCGACCATGTCGTTCCCGATACAGTTCATGTGATGGCACAGGGAAAAATCCAACGCAGCGGCGGAAGGGAATTGGCGCTTGAACTGGAAGAGCGCGGTTACAGCGATTACGCCGCCGAAACCGCTGCTGCTTAGCGTACCAATTATGAAAGCCGACATCTTACAAGCACGAACACCCGCTGAGATCGCCCTTGCCGGCGCTTTCCAGACGTCAAGGCGTTTGCTGCCTGGCAGCATGGACGTCGCCCAATTGCGGGAAGACTCGTTTAAAGCGTTCAGCGTGTCTGGGTTGCCGCACCGCCACATGGAATCGTGGCACTATACCGACTTACGCGCGCTCATGCGCGAGGGCCTGCCGCTTGCGGCGCCTCCCGGTCCGGCAGCACGCAACGCGTTGCGCAATCAGTTGGCAGGCGCGCGACTGCCGAAGCAGCGTCTCGTTCTCGCCGACGGTTTTTTCGTGCCCGAATTATCCTCCGGCTTGCCTGACGGATTGACTGTGCGGTCCCTTTCCGCGGTGCTGGCCGAAGGTCCTCCCGAGCTCATTGCCATGCTCGCGACACAAGATCTCGCCTCAAAGGATCCGATCGTCTGTCTGAACGCTGCCCTGATGCAGGACGGCGCGGTGGTCGACGTTGCACCGGGAGTAACGATTCCAGAACCAGTTCATCTCATACATGTCGTGGCCTCGCCGGCACCGGTCGCACGCTACTGCCGCTCGATTTTGGTCATTGGCGCGGGCGCGTCGGTTCACTTCGCCGAATCGTGCTCACCGGAAGGCGTCGGGCTTGCAGCACCCGCAGGCCAGACCAACTCTTGCCTCGTCATTTCCATCGGCGATGGGGCTACTCTCTCGC
>CAYWHF010000169.1:649-5834 GCA_964457695.1 uncultured Methylocapsa sp. | reverse complement strand
CGTTCCCGACGGGAAGGGCGTGATGTGTCGGCGTCCGACCCAGTTGCTCACAGACCTCGAAAGCCGCCGTTTTTTGCCCCTCGATCCGATACGGATTGATGGAGTTCACCATCGTCGCGTAACCTTCGTCGGAAATGCGTCGGACGATTTCCAGAGACTCGTCGAAGTTTCCATCGATAGCGACGACGTAGGAACAGTGAATCATGGCCGGTACTAGCTTGCCCAAGGCGATCTTTCCCTTGGGAATGACGATATAGAGCACGATTGTCAGGGCAAGCGTGGCGACGGCAACAAAGAGGGTGAACGGCTGGCGTTGCAGCACGGCATCGAGCGCTCGGCGGTAACGCGCAAGCACTCCCATAAAGGCCTTCTCGGCAAAGAGGTCGAAGCGGGAGCGGTCCCGCAAAGCGCGGTGCCGGATCAACCGCGCGCAAAGCATAGGCACCAGGGTGAGCGAAACGACCGCCGAAATCACGATGGTGACGCCGAGCGTGACCGCAAATTCGTGGAAGAGACGCCCAATAACATCGCCCATGAACAGGAGCGGGATCAGAACCGCGAGCAGGGAAACGGTCAACGAAATTATGGTAAAACCGATCTGTTCGGAACCTTTGAGCGCTGCCTCTAACGGCGGATCTCCGGCTTCGACATAGCGCGTAATGTTCTCGATCATGACGATCGCATCATCGACAACAAAGCCGGTCGCAATTGTCAGCGCCATGAACGAAAGATTGTCGAGGCCAAAGCCAAACAAATACATCGCGGCAAATGTGCCGACGAGAGACAAGGGCACAGAAAGGCTCGGGATGATCGTTGCCGGGAGTGTGCGGAGGAACAAAAAAATTGTTGCAATGACGAGTGCCACGGCCAAGGCCAATTCAAACTCGACGTCGGCCACCGAAGCACGAATGGTTCCGGTGCGATCGCTTAGCACCTCAACGTCAATGGCCGGCGGAAGGCCTGCCAGGATCGAAGGCAAGAGCCGTTTGATCGAATCCACGACTTCGATCACATTCGATCCAGGTTGGCGGCGGATGCTCAGGATGATTGCCGGAGTGGTGTTGGCGAGGGCCGCGAGTTTGGAATTTTCCGGCCCGGAGCCGGCGCTGCCGACATCCGAGAGGCGAACCGGCCGGCCATTCCGGTAAGCGATAACAAGGGAGCGAAAGCCGGCGGCGCTGTCGATCTGGTCGTTGGCATTGATTGTCGAGGCTTGTGCTGGGCCGTCGAAATTTCCCTTGGGCGTATTGACGGTGCCGTTGGCAATCGTGGTACGAAGGTCGTCAATATTGAGTCCATAAGCGGCAAGCGCCGCTGGATTGAATTTAATTCGGACGGCTGGCCGCTGACCCCCATTGATGCTCACCAGACCGACGCCCGGCTGCTGCGAGATTTTTTGCGCGAGCCGCGTTTCGCTGATGTCTTCGACTTCGGTCAATGGCAAGGTTTTGGATGTGATTGCGAGCGTCATCACCGGCGCGTCGGCGGGGTTTACTTTGGCGTAAACGGGCGGCGTCGGAAGGCCGCTCGGCAACAGATTGTTGGCTGTATTGATTGCAGCCTGAACTTCCTGCTCGGCAACATCGAGACTGATGTCCAGGCTGAACTGCAAGGTGATGACAGATGCGCCGGCCGAACTTTCCGACGTCATCTGGTTAAGGCCGGCCATCTGCCCGAGCTGGCGCTCAAGCGGGGCCGTTACTGAAGATGTCATCACCTCCGGGCTGGCGCCGGGAAGAAAAGTTTGTACCGCGATTGTCGGATAGTCCACCTCGGGCAAGGCGGAAAGCGGCAGGAAGCGGTAAGCAACGCCCCCGGCGAGCATAATCGCCGTCATGAGAAGTGTCGTCGCGACCGGCCGTAGAATGAAAATGCGGGACGGATTCATTGCCTTCGCCAAATGCGAAACGCCGGTTCGGCCTCCGTCATGGTATTTCCCCGAAAGGCGATTCTCGCTCGCTTTTTGGCGAGCTTTTATCAAGTTGCCGGCTGTCCGCTGGCCGCGCAGTTGCGCCGCCGTCCGAGCTCTCGACGGCGGCAATCGACACATTCGTTCCTTCGCGCAAGCGGTCTGTGCCGTCGACGACGATCCTGTCGCCCGGCGCAAGACCTGATTTGACGGCGAACATGGCGCCGTCCTGCGGCCCAAGCTCGATGACGCGCACCGATACGGTATCGTCTGCACCAAGGATGTAGACGTAAGCTCCTGGCGTGCCATATTGGACCGCGCGCGAAGGCACGGTTATGGCGCCGCGCAATGTCTTGATCAACAGGCGCGCGTTAACAAACTGGTTCGGGAAGAGCTTGTCGTCGAGATTGTCGAAATCCGCGCGCAACTTTACGGTGCCGGTCGTTGGATCAATCTGGCTGTCGAGCGACACAACCCTGCCAGCCGAAAGCGCCGTGACATTCGCACGGTCATAAGCGGTCACTTCTAATGCCCTGCCGGCGTGGATCGCCTCCATGATCGGCGGAATATCGTCCTCCGGCACGATGAAAATGACCGAGATCGGATGCATCTGGGTCACGACCGCAAGGCCGGCATCACTGGTCTGCACATAATTGCCCGGATCGACCATGCGAAGGCCGATGCGCCCATCGATGGGCGAAACGATATGCGCATAAATCAAGTTCAGCTTCTGCGCGTCGATCTGGGCTTGGTCCGATTGGACCGATCCTTCGGCTTGCTTGACGAGAAAACCTTGGTCCTCGGCCTGCTGGCGGGCAATCGAGTCTTGCTTAAGGAGCGTCTGAAAGCGCAACAAATTCTTGCGCGCCTGATCGAGAAGGCCCTGATCCTTGGTGAGCTGGCCTTCCAATTGGGCTTTCGCTGCGTCAAAGGGCCGGGGATCGATCTGGGCGAGAAAATCGCCTTTCTTGACGCTCTGACCCTCCTTGAAACCGACGCTCAGAAGCTGTCCGTTGACCTGGCTCTTCACCGTCACGGTCGCGACCGGAGTCACCGTCCCGAGGGCATTCACGATGACCCTTATGTCGCCGGTGCCGATCGTCGTTATTGCGACCGCTTGCGGCGCGGTTTGCTGGCCTTTTCCCGGTCCCTTCGGCGCTTGGGTTACCGTTGAAATCCGGTAAGCAACCAGGCCGAGCAGGGCCATGAGCCCGAGCACGGCAAGCGGCCGCGCCCGCAACCGGGGCTTGACTTTGGTTTCGGGCCGCGCGGTTCTGCCGCCGGGGATGGGCGGAGGTCTCCCGCGAAACACTGTTACGTCCGGTGCCTCTGCCTTGGCCCCGGCAGCCTTTACCTTGGCCTTATCGGTCCGGTCATCCATATGGTAACATCCGGTACCTTGGCATTGACTTCATTTCTGCTCCCTGTTCCAGCTCTTATTTTTCATGGGTCTTGCATCCGCGCCGTGGCTGTTCGTTCCGTCGCACCCTAAGTTAGGCACAGAGCCTGCGCGGCGCAACATTTCTCCGCCGTAAATCGGAGGGCTCGGCCAGCCGGGCGGCGTGGAAAGCGTCGGAATACCGGCAGGAAGGGGTTTTCTCGTGGGGTGGATTGTCCGCTATATCGATGACGAGTTGAAACATGAGATGGTATCCCGGGAATGCGCGACGGAAGAAGAAGCGCTTGAAGAGGCTTGGAATTTGGCCCAGGGCGAGAACGAGGTCGTCGCCATCGAGGGGCCAGATGACGAATCCGTGCCCATGCTGGAAATAGAGGCGTGGTTCGAAAGCCGCTCCGCCTCGGGCAAAACGGGAGCCACACAATAGGTCCAGCTCGGGCCCCTCCCCCGCACGCACCCTGTAACTCTTGAACCGCACTCAGGCGGCTCGTTTCTTCGGCGCAATCAATTTGCGATTGATCAAAACTTCCGCAATCTGAACCGCATTAAGCGCCGCGCCCTTGCGCAAATTGTCGGCGACAACCCAAAGCGAGAGGCCGTTTTCGACCGTCGGATCCTCGCGGATGCGGGAGATATAGGTCGCGTCCTCGCCCGCCGCCTCATGCGGCGTGATCGAACCGCCAGGCTCGCGCTTGTCGATCACCAGGCAACCCGGAGCCTCGCACAGAATCGCGCGCGCCTCGTCGGCGCTGATCGGTCGAGCGAACTCGATATTGACCGCCTCCGAATGGCCGATGAAGACGGGCACGCGCACACAGGTGGCGGTAAGCTTGATGGCGGGATCGAGAATCTTCTTCGTCTCCACCATCATTTTCCATTCTTCCTTGGTGCATCCGTCCTCCATGAAAACGTCGATCTCGGGGATCAAATTGAACGCAATGCGCTTCGGAAATTTTTTGGTTTCGACGTCAGCGGAGACAAAGATCGCGCGTGTCTGGGCGAAGAGCTCGTCCATGGCTTCCTTACCAGCGCCCGAGACCGACTGATAGGTTGCGACGACAACGCGGCGAATGGCCGCCTTATCGTGCAGCGGCTTTAGCGCAACCACAAGCTGGGCCGTCGAACAATTCGGATTTGCAATGATGTTGCGCGCGGAAAAGCCGGTAATCGCATCCGCATTTACCTCAGGCACGATCAAAGGAACGTTGGCATCGTAGCGCCAGGCCGAGGAATTATCGATGACGACGCAGCCTTGGGCGGCAATTTTTGGCGCCCATTCTTTCGAGACCGCGCCGCCCGCCGACATCAAGCAAATATCTGTGCCGGTGAAATCAAAATGTTCAAGCGCTTTGCATTTTAAAGTCTTGTCACCGAAAGAGATTTCTGTCCCGAGCGAGCGCGGCGATGCGAGCGCCACGACCTCGCCCGCGGGAAACTGCCGCTCAGCAAGGATATTGAGCATTTCCCGCCCGACATTTCCTGTCGCGCCGGCAACGGCAACCTTAAAAGCCATCTCTCTCTCCATTCACATTCCCGGCAATGAAACTGGTGCCGCAACAGCGCAAGGAGCAATAAGCACGCGGCGCGCAGCGTCAGCCTGCCAGGCAAATAGTTAATTACGGACGCCTCCATAAACCGGGAATTGACATTGTTTGCAACCGCCACTTGCCCGGTAACCTTCGCGACAGTTTTGGGGCGGTAAATCGTCGCGCTCAAATATGCGCCGCCCAGCCGGCGCGAGGGTGCATGATGCTTCTTCCTGCCCTTGTCAGCCAATATGAGACGGAAACAGCCCGCGTTACTAAGGGCGGGCGAGCAAGCCTGTCATTGTCAAGGCCTCCCCGTATTCCCCGGTTGAAGTGGCCATTTTGCGCGTT
>CAYWHF010000169.1:0-639 GCA_964457695.1 uncultured Methylocapsa sp. | reverse complement strand
GAACGGAAAGTACCCACGGCCAAACGGCGGGGCGGGCACGCATGCCCTGGGCCCGGCTTCGCTTAATTCGCCGGTTGAAGTGGCGAATTGCCGTCTGGAGTGCCGGTTTGGTTTGTCTGGTCCAGTTGGCGGCATGGTGGGATGGCGCTCAGCCTCGCACATCGCTAGCAACCGCGCCGCTGCCAATCTGGACCGAAATTTTGGGTCCAGCCGAGGTCTTTCGGCTTGATGCGCCGGTATTCGGAGAGGAAACGCGGTCCGGCTATAGAGCAATGCAGCACCGGACCGGCGGCGGCCGGCAGGATATTTTGGAGCTCGGCGGCGCAAAGGATGCGGCCCCAAAATTCCGCCTCGTCATTTACCGCCCGGGTAGCGAAACGGTTCCAAAGCAATCTTTTTTCGTCGAGCTTGCGCGCCGCGCCGCAGAATCGGGACAGGCCATCACTCGTTTGACGCAGCCGGGCGCCATGGCGACAAAATTTGGCGATTTCGAAGTTGCGGAACTCGGGTTGGCTCAGGGCGGCAGGCCCGCCAGGGAATTCCGGGGCTTTCGCTTTAGCCCCACTGCGCCAGACCTCCCGATTGCCGGATTTGCCTGAGGCTCCGAGAACGCTCAACCCCCATTGTCACCAAAGACTC